>NZ_BAAADB010000022.1:0-71587 GCF_039522025.1 Deinococcus depolymerans
ACAGGCGGGGTTCTGACAGACGAAACTCTCGAGTGGGAGCTCTTTTGACACGTCCGGGGATAGGCCCCGGACGCTCCCATTTCAGTGGTGTCGGGCATAGTTCCAGCCAACTACCCTTTCAACCGGAGTCCGCGTTATACCGACTCCGATTGAATGGGCTGCAACGCCCGTTCAATCCGAGCGGATGCGAGCAGGAGAGAAACGGGTTCCGGACGTGGAGTCGGCAATCCGGTGAAGTTCCGGATTGTCGGCGAAACAAACGGCAGTCCGTATTACACGTCGAGTTTCTCGCCGACCTCTTTCATGAGGCGTTCGTCGTACAGCCCGGCGTAGTGTTCGCCGAGGGCAACGAGGAATTTCATTTCCTCGCGGGTGGTGCTGGCGCTCAGGCGCGTCTCGAAACTCAGGAGCAGCGCGCCGTACGCGAGGCTGGCTGACCCGGCAATGGCGATCATGACGGGCAGCAGGCCGGCCGCCTGGTTCAGCAGGGCGCTGCTGCCGATCAGGATGCTGGTCAGGACCAGCAGGGCCACGGCGAGGTACAGCGAGGTCATGGCCCGCACGATGATGCGGCTGCGCCGCGCCAGTCGTGGGAGTTGCTGCACGATCAGGCGTTTCTCCTCGCGGGCCAGGCCCTCCTGGCGGCCGTCCTCGGTCACGAGTTCCTTGAAGCGCGCCGTGAGTTGCCGGACGCGGTCGGTCACGCGGCCCAGGCGGCTGCTGGTGCTCATGAGCAGCGTGCCCGCCCCGCTGATCAGGACGGCCGGGGTGATCATGGCGGTGAGAACCTGAAGGCCGGAATCTGCCATGCCTTCAGGGTAACGCGGGGGGCGCCGCGTCGCCCGGCGCGGCCTTCGACAAATCTGCACATTCCCTGCATGGTCCCTGCACGGCCCGGACGCATTCTCTGTCTCAAGACGGGAGGCAGCCACGAGGCGCACCCGCCACCTAAGGAGAACGACCATGAAAAAGACCCTGATGACCGTGACCGCTGCCCTCGCCCTGACCTTCACCGCCGGGAGTGCCTTTGCCGCGCCGTTCACGGCGTACGCCACCGACGGGAACGGGCAGCAGTACGTGGGGCTGTACACCGAGTCGAGCTGGATGGCGATCGAGGTGCCGCTGGCCGACCTGGGCTACACCGTGCCCTCTGACCTGAGCATCGACGCGGCGGGGCTGAGCGACGGCACGACGATCACGCTGGACCGCGTGGACCGTCAGGGAGAGTACGCGCTGCTGTACGTGACGGTCGAGCGGGCCGACACGGGCGTGAACGTGAACGATCTGGCGCAGATCACGGTGAAGTCGGGGGACCGCGCGCTGACGACCGTCAGCATTCCGGTGTTCGGCGCCAGCCAGTAACGCCCGGCCAGGGAACGCCGGGGCGGGGGGATCTTCCTGGGAGAGGGAAGGTCCCCCCCGCCCCGTGCGCGCGTTCCGGCCGGGCGCGCTAGGCTGGCAGGCATGTGGCGGTCAGTGCGTGCAGGGGCGGTACCGGGAAGCGTGTTCGCGTTGATGGACGCCGCGAAGGAGCGGGCGCGGGCGGCGGGGCTGGCAGTGGTGGACCTGAGTATCGGCAGCAGTGACCTGCCCCCGCCGGACGTGGTGCTGGAGGTGCTGCGCGGCGCGACGCGGGATCCCGGCACGTACCGCTACCCGCTGTTCAGCGACACGGCGCCGCTGCGGGAAGCGGCGGCCGCCTACCTCGCCCGCCGGTTCGGCGTGACGGTGGACGCGCAGACAGAGGTGCTGCCGCTGATCGGCGCGCAGGAGGGCCTGGCGCACCTGCTGCTGGCCGTGACGGACCCCGGCGACACGCTGCTGCTGCCGGACCCCTGCTACCCGCCGTACCTGGGGGCGGCGGCCGTGGCGGGCCTGAACGTGGTGACGCTGCCCCTGCGCGCCGAGCGGGGGTTCCTGCCGGACCTGGACAGCGTGCCGCCGGGCGTGCGGCCGCGGGCGCTGCTGCTGAACTACCCGAACAATCCGACGTCGGCGGTGGCGGACGCGGCGTTCTTCCGGAAGGCAGCCGCGTGGTGCCGGGCGCGGGGCACGCTGCTGATTCACGATCACCCGTACGCGGAACTGACCTTCGGCGAGTACCGCGCGCCGAGTGCGCTGGAGGCCGGGCTGGACGGCGTGATCGAGCTGCACTCGCTGAGCAAGACGCACCACATGGGCGGGTTCCGGGTGGGTTTCGCCGCGGGGGACGCCGGGGCGGTCGCGGCGCTGGCCGGCGTGAAGGGCGCCGTGGATTTCCACCCGTACCTGGGCATTCAGCGGGCGGCGGCGTACGCGCTCTTACTGCCGGACGCGGTGGGGCGGGCGGGCGCGGCGGTGTTCGAGACGCGGCGGGACGCGCTGGTGCCGGCGCTGCGGACGCTGGGCTGGGAGGTGGAGACGCCGCAGGCGAGCATGTACGCCTGGGCGCGCGTGCCGGGGCTGCGCGACAGCGTGGCGTTCGCGGTGCGGGCGGCCGAGCGGACCGGCGTGGCGGTCAGTCCCGGCGCGGCCTTCGGGGCGGGTGGCGAGGGCTTCGTGCGCTTCGCGCTGGTGCAGCCGCCCGAGGTGCTGCGCGCGGCGGCGCGGACGCTGGGGTCCGTGCCGGTCAGCTGAAGGGAGGCGGGGCGCAGGACGCCCTGATCGCGTCCCGCGCCCCGCCTCCCCCGTGCGGATTCCGTCTCGCTCCGCTCGGATTGAACGGGCTTTGCAGCCCATTCAATCGGAGTCCGTATTACTTGTCGAACTTGCCGTAGCCGGCGGCGCTGCGGCGCTGGGCACCGCGGGCGTAGTCCATCTGCATCTCGACGGTGTCGTGCTTGCCCTCGGTGAAGGTGCTGTCGTGAATCCAGTAGTTCAGGCGGTCGTCACCGAGCTGCACCCAGAATTTATGTTCGTCTTCGGGGTCGCGCCAGAAGCAGACATGCTCGAAGGCGTTCTTCTGGGCCCAGACCTGAATGTCCGTGAGGACTCGGGCGGCCCTGGGGTGGGTCATCTCGAATTCCTTGCCGTCTGCCTCGTTGCGGAACTTGATCTCGACCATGGTGCGTGTAGCGTAACAGACTGGCCGCGGAGCGGGGACACGAACGGCGCTGAGCGTCCCTTGAGGCGCGTGCGGGTGGAGCGCGGTATGCTCCGGCGCGATGACGGATGGCGTGATGACGGACGTGGCAGTGGGCCGGGCGGGCGGGTTGAAGGTCACGACCCTGAACGTGAACGGGCTGCGCAGCGCGCTGCGCAAGGGGCTGGCGGACTGGGCGGAGCGTGAGCGGCCGGACGTGCTGCTGCTGCAGGAGGTGCGGGCCGATCCCATGCCGGACGCGCTGGCGCACCTGGGGTATCAGGGCGCGTGGTTCCCGGCGGGGAAGGCCGGGTACAGCGGCGTGGCGGTCCTGGCGCGGCACCCGCTGGAGGACGTGCGGGCCGGCATGGCGCACGCCGAGATGGACGCCGAGGGGCGTGTGGTCAGCGCCGTGGTGCGGGGGGTGCGCTTCGTGAGCGTGTACCTGCCGAGCGGCAGCAGCGGCCCGGAGCGTCAGGAGTTCAAGGACCGGGTGCTGGGTGACTTTCAGGCCTGGACGGACGCGCTGCTGGCCGAGGGAACGCCGGTCGTGATCGGCGGGGATTACAACGTCGCGCACCGCGAGGTGGACCTGAAGAACTGGCGGGGCAACCAGAAGAACAGCGGGTTCCTGCCGCACGAGCGCGAGTGGATGACCCGCCACCTCGCGTCGGGCCTGACCGACACGCACCGCGCCTGCCTGGGCGAGCAGGCCGAGTACACCTGGTGGAGTAACCGCGCGAACGCCTACGCGAACAACGTGGGGTGGCGCATCGATTACCTGCTGGCCTCGGGCGTGGACGTGCAGGACGTGCGGGTGGGCCGGGACGCGCGCCTGAGCGACCACGCGCCGCTGAGCGGCTGGGTGCGGGCCGGCAGGTGAAGGCCCGGTCAGGTGAGCGCGGGCCAGCGCGTGTTATGCTGACCGTGCTGCCGGGTTCAGGACAGCGCCCCCATCACGCCTGCTCAGGGCATTCGCCAGTTCGGGCGGTGGGTTCACGGCGCAACCCGAGGAAGCGAAAACCAGTTCCCGTGGGCGGGTTGCGCGCGTGTTCCGCGTGCCAGATGCAGGCAGACTGACCGCGTCCCAAACGAGTTCACCCCCACGGGCGCGTCCTGATTGACCAGGTACGTTACATGCCGAAAATGAAGAAGACGGAAGCGGTGCCAGCCACCCCCAGTGCCGGCACCGAGCCCACCAAGACAGCGCAGCGCAAGCAGAAACAGCGGCCGGACGTGACCGCGACCCAGACCGTGGCGGACGCCACGAATTCCACGACCAGCCAGCCGGACGCGCAGGTCGCGCCCGGTTCATCCGGCGCGGCCCGGAAGCCTGCCGGAGCGGGCCGCGGCAGCCGCAGCGCCGCCCGCCCCGCCGAGGCAGGTGCGTTGGCAGCCACTCCCAGGAAGGCGGCCCGCCGGACCGCCTCCACCCCCGACAGCACGCCCGACACCGGCCCCGAGGCGGCCACGCCGGCCGCTGCCGTCCAGGCCGAGACGGCCGCCCCCGGCGCGAAACCGCGGAAGGCGGCCCGGACCACCCGGGCAGCCAGCCGCGAAGGCCTGGCTGACGCCGCGCCCCCGGCCGCGCCGGTGGCCGCCACGCCCGGAACGGACGCGCCCGCCAGCCCGGTGAAACGTGGGCGTGGCCGGCGCGTTCCGGCCGACGTGGTTGCCGACCTGACCGCCGACGTGCCGCCCGCCGAGGGTCTGAACGACGGCGCGGCCGCCGCTCCGGACGCTCCGGTGCCGGCGCCTGCCGTGGACGCCGGACGGGGTCGCCGGACCGCGGCGGGTCGCTCCGGGAAAGCGCAGGGGGCCAGCCCCGCCGCGGACCCCGCCGGGCAGCCCGTGAAGGCCCGCCGCGGCCGGAAACCCCGCGCGGAAACGGCGTTCCCCGCCGCGCCCGGAGTCTCGGTTCCCGAAGCGGCCGTTCCCGAAGTGGCCAGTCCCGAAGTGGCCAGTCCCGAAGTGGCCAGTCCCGAAGTGGCCGCTGTTCAGGAGGCCGCTGCGCCGGCGCCCGCCATGCCGGCGGATGACCAGCCGGCCGTGGACGCCCCGGCCCGCCGCGGCCGCGCAGCCCGCACCGGGAAGCAGGCCCCGGCGGTGCCGGCCGCGGCCGAGGCGACGGCACGCCCGGTTCGCCGTGGCCGCAAGCCCCGCACGGAAACGCCCGGCGGGGACGCCGGGCGTCCCGTGACCTCTCCGGCAGGGGCGGAGGCGACCGCAGATCAGCAGGATGCCGGACTGGAAGCCCAGTCCAGCCCGCTGATCCTGGAAGTACCGAAGAAGCGGGGCGGCCGTGGTCGCCGCCCGGCGCTGGCGGCGGATCAGACGCTGCCGGACCTGCTGTCGGGCGTGGAGGCCATTCCCGCGCAGGTGGATGAGGTGGACGCCGCCGGCGTTCCGTCGGCCTCGGCGACGGTGGAGACGGCCGAGAAACCGGCGCGTCGGGGCCGCAAGCCGCGCGCGGCCACGGCGGCCCCCGCGCCCCAGGCGGAGCAGAGCGGCGAGAGCGGTGACGTGGACCGCGCCGACCCGGACACGGCGCTGCCGGACGACGGGCTGCCGGAGGACGGGCTGCTGGACAGCGGGGCGCAGGACGGCGACGGGGACACCTCGCTGCTCGAGGCGAATCCGGCGCGTGACATCGTGGTCGCGCAGCTGCGCAAGCTGGGCCGCCCGGTGCACGTCAAGGACCTGGAGCGGACCTTCACGCGGCAGACCATCCGACGCCTGGGGAACTGGCGGGACCTGACCGACCTGCTCGAATCGCTGGTCGAGCAGGGGCAGGTCATCCGGACGCGCAAGAAGACGTACGGTCTGCCCGAGGCGATGAGCCTGGTGCGCGGGCGGTTCCAGGCGTCGGCGGCGGGCTTCGGCTTCGTGATTCCCGACAGCGGCGGCGACGACTTCTACATCCCGGCCGAGCAGACCATGGAAGCCTGGAACGGCGACATCGTGCTGGTCCGCATGGAGGGCCGCGGCGACACGGGCCGGGGCGGCGGGCCGCGCCGTGGGCAGAAGGGCGACGGGAACCCGCGCGCCAGCGTCGTGCGGATCGTGCAGCGCGCGTACAAGCAGCTGGTGGGCACCCTGGAATTCCATCACGGGCACCCGATCCTCAAACCCGACGATCACCGGGCGCGGCACCGCATCCTGGTGCTGCCCGACGGTCTGGACGAGCTGGAGGCGGGCGCGCGCGTGGTCACGGAACTGTTCTGGCCGGAGAACACCGGCGAGGACGAGGTGTTCGGGCAGGTCACGCGGGTGCTGGGCGCCGAGGACGATCCCGTGACCGAGACGGAAGCGGTGATCGTGAAGTTCGGGCTGCGCGGCGAGTTCCCGCCCGAGGTCGAGGAGCAGGCGAACGCCATTCCCACGCGGATTCCCGAGGAGGCCCTGAAGGGCCGCCTGGACCTGCGGGAGTTCAACATCTTCACGGTGGACGGCCGGGACGCGAAGGATTTCGACGACGCGATCCACATCCAGCCGACCCCGGAGGGGACGTTCGTGGTCGGCATTCACATCGCGGACGTGAGCCACTACGTGACCGAGGGCACGCCGCTGGACGAAGAGGCGTACGCCCGCGCGACCAGCGTGTACCTGCCGGGGCGGGTGCTGCCGATGCTGCCCGAGCACCTGAGTAACGGCGTGTGCTCGCTGGTGCCGTACGAGGACCGCCTGACCATGACGGCCATGGTGGAACTGAGTGCCGAGGGTGAGATCCTGAAGGTGCAGATCGCGCCCAGCGTGATCAACTCCAAGGCCCGCCTGACGTACGACGAGGTGCAGGCGTACAGCGAGGCGACCGCCCCGCTGCCCGAGCAGGCCCGTCAGCTCGAGGGGGACCTGCACCTGCTGCTGAAGATCACGACCAAGCTGCGCCAGAAGCGTCTGCGTGAGGGGTCGCTGGACTTCAAGCTGCGCGAGGTGAAGGTGGACGTGGGTGCCGACGGCCGCATGGAACTCATCCCGATCCGCGAGGAGACGGCGCGCGGCATGATCGAGGACCTGATGCTGCTGGCGAACAAGGTCGTGGCGCACGAGCTGCTGCAACGGGAGATTCCGGCACTGTTCCGCATTCACGAGGAACCGACGCTGCAGCGCTTCCAGGACGTGACGAACGCCATCGGGCGGCTGGGCTTCTCGTTCCCGGGTGGGGAGCCGACCCCGCAGGCGTACCAGGCGGTCCTGAAGCAGGTGCGGGGCACGCCGCGCGAGAGCGTGGTGAACACGCTGCTGCTGCGAAGCATGCAGCAGGCGAAGTACGCCGGGGAGAACCTGGGGCACTTCGGGCTGGCGTTCGACGAGTACCTGCACTTCACCTCTCCCATCCGCCGCTACCCGGACCTGCTGGTGCACCGCGTGCTCAAGGGCATGCTGAGCGGGGAACTGAAAGCCGGGAACCGCGAGGTCGCCAAGCTGCAGGGTCGCCTGCCGGCCATGGGGGACCACACCAGTGACCGTGAGCGCACGGCCAGCGAGGCCGAGCGTGATCTGACGAAGTACTACCAGGCGAAGTGGGCCCAGGAGCACCTGGGCGAGAGCTTCACCGGGAACGTGTCGGGCGTGGTGGCCAGCGGGCTGTTCGTGGCGCTGGACAACGGCGTGGAAGGCAAACTGCACATCAGCAACCTGGACGACGATTACTACGCGTTCATCGAGGACGCGCAGATGCTGCGGGGCCGCAGCCGGGGCCGCTCGTACCGCCTGGGTGACCCGGTGCACGTGACCATCAGTACCGTGAACCCGCTGGCCCGCCAGACGGATTTCACGCTGGCCGATCCGACCAGCCCGGACTACCGACCGGGCGACATTCATCAGGAGACCGATATGGATTCACCCGTTAAACCGCGCGCCCGGCGCCGCGAAGACCGTGAGCAGGAAAAACGTGAGAAGCTGCAGAGCGTGCCCGTGAGTGAACCCAAGAAGTTCACGCTGGACGATCCCTCGCACCGGCCTGCGCTGTCGCCCGCTCCGGAGCGGGGCGGCCGTGGCCGCGGCCGTGAGGGTGCGCGGGAGGGGCGGGCGCCGGGCCGCACCTTCGGCGGCGTGAGCATGGGCGGGCGTTCCCGGCGCGTGATCACGCTGGAGCGTCCGCGCAACGAGCACCTGCGCCCGGTGAACATCACGGTGCAGCGGATGTACTTCGGGGACTGGACGCTGGAGAACATGCCGCCCGAGGACGGCCAGGGTGGCCGCAGTGGCGGTCGCCCGCCGGGGCGCGGTGAGCGCGGAGGCGAGCGTGGCGCGGAGCGTGGGCGCGGGTTCACGCGTGGCGGCAGCGACCGGGGCGCGGTGCAGCGCGTGAACGGCCGTCAGGGGCCGCAGGGTGGGCGCGGCGCGCAGAACACCCAGCGGGAGTCCGTGACGGCGCAGGTGCCCGAGACGGCCGCGGCCGGCAGCGCGGACGATGCCAAACGCCGCCGCCGCCGCCGGGGCCGGCGGGGCAACGGCAGTGGCGGTACCCCGCAGGGCTGACCGGCACAACCAGTCGGCAGGTGGACCGGCGCGGCCGTGGAGGGGGCTTCCCCTTCCGGCCGCGCTGACCTGTGGTGTGGCGGTGGGTGCGACGGGGCGGGTATGGAGGGCAGGTTGAGGGCGTTCTCATGGTGGGGGGGTGGGGGGCCACTAGCCTGAAGCCACTGCCACGCCGCTTCGGGTGGCCTGCAAGGGGTGAGAGCATGAGTGACTCGGAATACGCGGCCCGTCGGGACAGTCCGCAGGATCAGGTGAGGTCGAGGCTGGGAGCGCACCTGCTGCCGGGCGGCCGGGAGACCCGCTTCCGGGTGTGGAGTACCCGCGCGCAGCAGGTGACCGTTCGGGTGAACGGCGAACGTCACCCGATGGAAGCGCTTCCCGGTGCGTACTTCGAGCTGGTCCTGCCGGTCGGGGCGGGCAGCCGCTACCTGTTCGAACTGGACGGTCAACCCACCCCGGACCCCTACGCGCTGTTCCTGCCGGACGGCGTGCACGGTGAGGCCGAGGTCGTGGACCTGGGAACGTACCAGTGGCAGCACACCGACTGGAACGGCCTGCCGTTGCCGGAGTGCGTGTTCTACGAGCTGCACGTGGGTACCTTCACGCCAGCGGGCACGCTGCGGGCCGCGCAGGAGCGGCTGCCGTACCTGCGGGACCTGGGCGTGACGGCCGTGCAGCTGATGCCGCTGGCCGCCTTTCCCGGTCAGCGGGGCTGGGGCTACGACGGCGTGGCGATGTACGCGCCGTTCGCGCCGTACGGCCGGCCCGAGGACCTGATGGCCTTCGTGGACGCCGCGCACGGGCTGGGGCTGGCCGTGTTCCTGGACGTCGTGTACAACCACTTCGGGCCGGACGGGAACTACCTGCTGTCGTACAGCCCGTCGTACTTCACGGACCGCTTCCACACCGCGTGGGGGCAGGGCCTGGACTACGCCGAGGAGCACATGCGGCGCTACATCACCGGGAACGCCCGGCTGTGGTTGCAGGAGTACCGCATCGACGGCCTGCGGCTGGACGCCACGGCCGCCATGCAGGACGACAGCGAACTGCACATCCTGCGGGAACTGGCGCGCGAGGTTCACGCGCTGGGGGGCCGTCACGTCCTGCTGGCCGAGGATCACCGCAACGAACCGTCCCTGGTGACCGACGACGGCCTGGACGGCATCTGGGTGGACGACTTCCATCACGAGGTCCGCGTGACCCTGACCGGCGAGCAGGAAGGCTACTACGGGGGCTTCCGGGGCGGCGCGGCCGAACTGGCGCAGGTCATCAACCGCGGCTGGCAGTACGAGGGGCAGTTCTGGGACGTGACCGGCGAGGAACACCACCGGGGACGGCCGGCCGACGCGCTGGAAGCCCCGAGTTTCGTGTACTGCATCCAGAACCACGACCAGATCGGGAACCGGGCACTGGGGGACCGGCTGCACCAGACGGACGGCGTGACCCTCGCCGAGTACCGGGGGGCCGGCACGCTGCTGCTGACGCTGCCCATGACGCCGCTGATCTTCCAGGGGCAGGAGTGGGCGGCCGGGACGCCCTTCCCGTTCTTCAGCGACCATCACGGCGAGCTGGGAGCGCTGGTCAGCGAGGGCCGCCGCCGGGAGTTCGCGTACTTCTCCAGTTTCAGTGGCGCGAACATCCCGGACCCACAGGCGGAGGCCACGTTCCTGAGCGCGAAACTCGACTGGTCCGAACTGGAACGCGGCGAGCACGCGCGCACGCTGGCGCTGTACCGCCGCCTGCTGCACCTGCGGCGGCACGACCCGGTGCTGTGCCAGCGGTCCCGGCGCTTCCTGTCGGCCGGCAGCAGCGGGGACGGCCGGGTGCTGTGGGTGCAGTGGCGGACCCCGCAGGGGGAACGGACGCTGCTGTGGAACCTGGGTTCGCAGCCGCTGCAGGACCTGGCCGCGCTGCCGGTTCCGTCCGGCGCGCCGGTCCTGCTGCGCTCGGAGGACCCGGACGGCTCACCGCTGAGCGCGCGTCCGCTGGCACCGGGCGAGGCGCTGCTGCTGGGAGACCCGGCGTGAGCGGCACGTCCGTGAGTAACGGGGCCGTCCCGGACGGCTTCACGCCGCACCTGCCGGCCGCCACGTACCGCCTGCAGCTGCACCGCGACTTCGATTTCGCGGCGGCGCGGCGCACCCTGCCGTACCTGAAACGGCTGGGCGTGACCGACGTGTACCTGTCGCCCATCTGGACCAGCACGCCCGGCAGCACCCACGGCTACGACGTGACCGACCACGCGCAGGTCAACCCGGAACTGGGCGGCCTGGCGGGACTGCGCCGCCTGTCCGCACGGGCGCGTGAACTGGGCCTGGGTCTGATCGTGGATTTCGTGCCGAACCACATGGGCATCCAGGGCGGGCACAACCCCTACTGGGAGGACGTGCTGCGCCACGGGCAGGCCAGCCGGTTCGCGCACTTCTTCGACATCTCGTGGCACCCGCTGAAACGCGCGCTGGAGGGCCGGGTGCTGCTGCCGGTGCTGGGCGACCAGTACGGCCGGGTGCTGGAACGCGGCGAACTGCAGCTGGAACGCCAGGGCGGGGTGTTCAGCCTGCGTTACTGGGAGCGGGCGCTGCCGATGTCCCCACGGTCCGTCGCCCGCATCCTCGCCTGGGTGCAGGAGGCCCTTGCGTCCGGGACGGACACCGCCACCCGCGCGGAACTGGCGAGCATCCGCCGCAGCGTGGACAACCTGCCGCGCAGCACGTCCGCGGACCTGACCGACACGGACCGCGTGATCCGCGCGCAGGAGGTCGAGGTCATGACCCGGCGTGTGCAGGCGCTGGCCGAGGCGTCGGGCGCGGTGCGCGCCGCGCTGGACGCGACCGTGAAGGCCGTGAACGCCGACCCCGCCCGTCTGGACGCGCTGGTGAGCGAGCAGAACTACCGGCTGGCCTTCTGGAAGGTCGCGGCCGAGGAGATCAACTACCGCCGCTTCTTCGACATCAACGACCTCG
Source organism: Deinococcus depolymerans (assembly GCF_039522025.1). NCBI lineage: Bacteria > Thermotogati > Deinococcota > Deinococci > Deinococcales > Deinococcaceae > Deinococcus > Deinococcus depolymerans. The sequence goes on from NZ_BAAADB010000022.1 coordinate 11,509, forward strand.
CGGCGCTGCGCATGGAGGACCCGCGCGTGTTCGCCTGGGCGCACGCCACGCTGTTCGAACTGCTGCGTGAGGGGCTGGTGCAGGGCGTGCGCCTCGACCACACGGACGGCCTGTTCGACCCGGCCGGGTACTTCCAGGCCCTGCAGGCCGGCGCGGCGAACGCGCTGGGCCTGGACCCGGTCTCGGCGCTGCGGGACGGGCCGCTGCCGCTGTACGTGGTGGCCGAGAAGATCCTGGAACCCGGCGAGGTCCTCCCGGACGCCTGGGCGATCCACGGCACGACCGGGTACGACTTCCTGGCGCAGCTGAACGGCGTGTTCGTGGACGGCACGAACGAGGAGGAGATCAGCGCCGTGTACCGCCGCTTCACCGGGGACCGCTCCTCGTACGGCGAGCACCTGTACCGCGGCAAGCACCTGATCCAGCGGGTCAGTCTGCCGGGCGAGGTGAACGTCCTGGCCGAACACCTCGAGCGGCTGGCCGAGGCGGACCTGCGGGCGCGGGACTTCACGCTGAGTACCCTGCGCGCCGCGATCCGCGAGGTGATCGCGTCGTTCCCGGTGTACCGCACGTACATCCGCGCGGACGGCGCGCGGGAACCCGGTGACGACGCGAAGATCGCGCACGCCATCCGCGACGCGAAAACCCAGAACCGCCGCGCCGGGGCGCCGCTGGACCCCAGCGTGTTCGATTACCTGCACGCGGTCCTGACCCTGAACGCCCCGGACGCGGGCACGCGGGACGCGTACGCGGACTTCACGCTGAAATTCCAGCAGCTGACCGGCCCCGTGACCGCCAAGGGCGCCGAGGACACCGCCTTCTACCGCTACGCCCGGCTGCTGTCCCTGAACGAGGTGGGGGGCGACCCGGCGCTGTTCGGGACGCCGCTGCGGACCTTCCACGCGGCCGCCGCGGCGCGGGCGGCGCACTGGCCGCAGGCGATGCTGGGCGGCAGCACGCACGACACCAAACGCGGCGAGGACACCCGCGCGCGCATCAGTGTCCTGTCGGAGATCCCGCAGACCTGGGCGGCGTACCTGAGCCGCTGGTCACCGCTGATCCGCTCGCTGGAAACCGAACTGGACCTGGGCCGCGCTCCCACCACCCTGGACGCCTTCGTGCTGCTGCAGAACGCCCTGGGGGCCTACCCGCTCGACGGACGCACGGAGGACTTCGCGGACCGCCTGAGCGCCTACATGCTCAAGGCGGCGCGCGAGGCGAAACTCCGGACCAGCTGGGCTGCGCCGGACAGCGACTACGAGGCCGCGCTGGACGCCCTGGTGCGCGGCCTGCTGGGCAACGACGCCTTCATGGACTCGCTGCGGGAACTGCACGGCCGGATCAGTCCGTACGGCGCGCAGAACGGCCTGAGCGCCGCGCTGGTGCGCCTGAGCGCGCCCGGCGTGCCCGACACCTACCAGGGCAGCGAGGGCTGGAACCAGAGCCTCGTGGACCCCGACAACCGCCGCCCCGTGGATTACGGCGCGCTGAACCGCACGCTGGGCCGCCTGGAACGCGGGGCAGGCACCGCGCTGGCCGGGCGGCTGCTGGATACCTTCGGGGACGGCAGCGTGAAGGTGCTGGTCACCTGGGCCGCCCTGAAGGCCCGCGCCGAACACCCGGACCTGTTCCGGCACGGCACGTACCAGGGCGTGGACGCCGGGCGGCACATCGTGGCGTTCCGGCGCGAACACGCCGGGCAGCTGGCGGTGACGGTCGCGCCGCGCCTGACCCTGACCCTCACGCGCGAGCAGCGGCCCTGGGCGACCGCCGAGGCGTGGGGGAACCGGCAGATCACCCTGCCGGCCGGAACGTACACGAACGCCCTGACCGGCGAGACGCTGCGCGTCCGCGCGGCCCGCACGCCCCTGGCGAAGGTGCTGGAGAACTTCCCGCTGGCCCTGCTGGTCCGCCAGTAGCGGCGCCTCAAGGCTCGCTCAAGGGCGCGCCCGGCGCGGCGGGAACTCCCGTCAGGCCGGGCGCGTATCCTTGGTGTATGCAGACCTTCACTCCCACCCAGTCGAGAACCACGGACATCGTCCGGACGTTCATGGCCCGCACGTACTCGTGGATGGCCGCCGGTCTGGCCCTCACGGCCGGCGTGGCGTGGCTGACCGCCAGCAACGAAGTCCTCGCCCTGCAGGTCCTGAACCTGCGCATGCCGCTGATCCTCGCGCAGCTGGCCCTGGTGTTCGTCCTGAGCCTCGGTGCGCAGCGCCTGCCGAGCGCCCTGGCCGGGGTGCTGTTCATCGTGTACGCTGCCCTGACCGGCCTGACCTTCTCCTCGATCCTGCTGGCCTACGACATGAGTGCCGTGACCGCCGCGTTCGCGACGACCGCCGGCACCTTCGGCCTGATGAGCGTGGCCGGCTTCGTGATCAAGCGTGACCTGAGCGCCATGGGCCGCTTCTTCATGTTCGCGGTGATCGGCCTGTTCGTCGCGATGATCGTGAACCTGTTCGTCGCCAGCAGCGCCCTGACGCTGGGCATCAGCGTCGTGGGCGTGCTGCTGTTCGCGGGCCTGACCGCCTACGACACCCAGATGCTGCGCAACCTCGCCCTGAGCGGCGTGCAGGGCGAGATGGCCGAGCGGGCCTCCATCAACGGCGCGCTGGCGCTGTACCTGGATTTCATCAACATGTTCCTGTTCATCCTGCGTCTGTTCGGGATCGGCGGCAGCCGCGACTGACCGCTCAACCCGCAAAGCGCCCCCGCCAGTGGCTCGGCGGGGGCGCTTTTCCTGTTCAGCTCATTTCGGGTACAGCGTCTTCACGAGCGGACTGTTCAGGTTCGCGTCGCCGCGCAGGGTGGCGTACGGCAGCGTGACGGTCTCGGCGCACACGCCCACGACGTGCGGCAGGTCGCTGGGGGTCAGGTTCACCCCGGCGGCGCTCAGGTGCGCGGTGAAGTCCCCGGCACTGTCCCGCAGGACGTTCAGGCACTCCGGGTCCACCTTCGCCTTCACCGCCGACAGGTACAGCGTCTTCTGCCGCGCCGCGCCCAGTTTCGGGAACAGGGTGGTCAGCGGGACGGCGCGGCCCGTGACACGGTCCAGGATGACGCCCTCGGTCCAGTACGAGGGGTGCGCGCCGCCGCAGTAGTAGTCCACGTCGTCGCGCAGGCTGAGCAGACGGGCGTTCGACAGCGTGATCCCGGCACTCAGGTTGTAGCCCCCCTGCGGGTCCTTCTGGGCGGATTCGGGCAGCATGGCCCGGCAGTCCAGGGCGTCCGCCGCGTGGCGCAACTGGCGGTCCTGCAGCGCGGCATTCAGCGCGCCGCTCGCGCCGGGCACGCGCGGGTACGTCACGCCGGACAGCGGCTCGCGCACCGCGCGCCCCCCGGGGAGTGTGACCCAGGGGCGGTTCAGTTTCAGGAACGCCAGCGGGTCGTCGCGGCGCAGCGCACCCAGGCCCGGCGAGAGGGGCAGGCGCAGCGGCAGGCGCGCCGCGTCCAGCGGTGTCAGGTTCACCTCCAGCGCCCTGGCCGCGCCGGGCGCCTGCCACGTTCCCTTCAGGCCGCCGGAAGTGGGCATCAGGGTGAAACAGCCGGTCAGCACGCGGTCACCATGGTCACGGCGGACGCTTTCTTCCAGCACCAGCGCGTTCCCGCTGCGGCGCACCTCCAGGAACAGGTCGAGGCTGCGGCCCTCGTAGAAGTACCGGGATTCACCGCGGGGATCGAGGCTCAGCGCGACCGGCAGCGTGCCGAGGGTCCCCCGGAACGTCCCGGCGCGCGCCCAGTCGGGTTGCCCCTCGGTGCCGCCGCACCCGGCGGCCTGCGCGCCCGCGCCGAGGACGAGCGCGGCAGTGAACATCCATCTCAACATGCGCGCAGCGTACACCGTCAGGACGGCGGGCCTTCCCACACGCCGTCCCCGCGCGCGTCCATGGTGCCGGTCCTCAGGATGCTGGCCTCCCCGTCCCCGAAGGGCGTGTGCGTGGCCGCCCAGGTGACCGCCGCGTCTATGTCGTACGGCACGGCGTGAAAGGTGACGGCCCAGTGACCGTTCACGCGGTCCAGTTGCGTCCAGCGGGCACGCGGATCGCCGTCCACCTGATCGCTGACCGCCCCGGCGTTCACGACCAGCGTGTCGCCCACGCGGGTCACGCCGGGCCGGTGGGTGTGCCCGCACACGACCACCGCGGCGTTCAGGGGTTCCACCTGGGCGCGCAGACTTCTGGGGTCACGGGCGCGGTAGTACCCGCCTGCGTCCCACTCCCACAGCAGGCTGTCCCACGCGCTTTGCGGCGTGCCGTGAAAGGCCAGCAGGTCCCCGGACCGCGCGGTCAGCGGCAGGGCAGCCACGCGCGCCAGCAGCGCCGGGTCGGTGTTCGCCGCGAGCCACGCCCCGTACGACATGGAGAGCGGCGAGCGGCGGCCCCCCGGCCAGAGTTTCTCCTCGTTGTTGCCGCGCACCTCCAGCGTCCCGGCCGCGGCGAGTTCCGCCTGCAGCATCAGGGCGCGGGCCGGGTCGGCGCTCCCCTCTACCTGATCCCCCAGGTTCACGATCAGGTCCGGCGAGTGGCGGCGCACCTCACGCAGGACGGCTTCCAGCGCAAAGGCGTTTCCGTGGACATCACTGATCACTGCGGCCCTCATGTGGCGCAGGGTAGCGCCTGCCACGCGGCCCCTACACTGACCGGCATGACCCCGTTGCGACCGCTGATCCGTCGGCGCCACCCCCGCGACCTGCCGGCCCTCACGGCGACGCTGCGCGCCGTGCACGAACAGCGCGGCTACCCTTCCGTGTGGCCGGACGACCCGGCGGCCTTCGTGACCGCACGCGGCGAGGCGTGGGTGGCCGTACACGGGGGTCAGGTGGCGGGGCAGGTGGTGCTGACCCCGCTGCCGGAACCCGCGCCGGCCTGGGCGGCCCCGCTGACCGGGCCGGCGCCACTGCTGGAAGTCAAGCGGCTGTTCGTGCATCCGGACGCACAGGGGCGCGGACTGGCACGCGCCCTGCTGGACCACGCGCTGCAGCGGGCGCAGGCGCGGGGCGCGCGGGCAGTCCTCCAGGTGAACGGGCGCAGCCTGCCCGCCGTGCGGCTGTACGAACGCGCCGGGTGGACGCTGGCCGGATGCACGCGCGCCACCTGGACCGACCCGGACGGCACGCACCCGTGGGTGCGGGTGTACGTTCCGCCGCGCCCCCCTGAGGCGGGCACGTGGTCTTGAGCGTCACTTCAGAGATCAAGCGCCGTTCACGGCGTCCGCAGGAAGCCCGGAACCGGACCTGTCAGGGTAAGGACATGCCCGACAAAGACGACAAGAACAGCGGCCACACCAGCCAGCCCGAGCAGTTCGACCGCAACAGCAAGGAAGTGCATGACATCGCGGACGGCCACCAGCCGTCCCTGAAAAGCGCGAACGACCGCGAGGCCCAGGCCCCCCGCAACACCGACGACGGCCTGAGCGACAAGGAACGCCGGGACCGGGACGAGGCACGCAACGTGCCCGCCGATCACGGCTGAACCGGACCCGGCAGGAGCCACGCGGCCAGCGAGCCTGCGGGCTCCTTTTCTTTTGCGCCTGCATGCGCGACGCTGCGTGCATGGAATCCCGCAGGCCCACCCCCGGCGTCCTGCTGTTGACGGCGCTGTTCGTCACGGCGGGCGCGTTTCACTTCGTCACGCCGCGCGTGTTCGATCAGATCGTGCCGGCGTGGGTGCCGCTGCCGGCCCGCACCGCCACGCTGCTCAGCGGCGCGGCCGAACTGCTGGGCGGCCTGGGCCTGCTGCATCCCGCCACCCGGCCCGCCGCCCGCTGGGCCCTGCTGGCCCTGCTGCTGGCGGTCTTCCCCGCGAACGTGAACATGGCGCAGCACCCGCAGCAGTTCGGGCTGCCCGGCTGGGCCCTCTGGGCGCGCCTGCCGCTGCAACCGCTGCTGATGTGGGCCGTCTGGCGGGCCGGACGCACCCGCCGGCCCTGAACCGCGCGGGGGATCCCGGCGGGTCCGGGCCGGGGGGCAGTTCACAGCGGAGCGGGCGGCGGCCGGACCACGCCCCGCCCGCGGGCGTCCGGGCCGGACCGCTGGCCCAGGCGCGGCAGCACCCAGCGGTCCAGGCCCAGCCAGCCGGCCACGCGCCAGCCCAGCACCAGCCACGTCGCCAGGATGAACAGCACCGGGTTGGCGCTCACCGTGCCCGCCAGCAGGAAGTTCGCGTTCAGGAACCCGCCCAGGAACGCGGCGACGCCCGTGAACAGTCCCAGGATCAGCGCCACGCCGACCGCCAGCTCCCCGAACGTCACGAGGTGCGAGAACAGCGCCGCGTTCGGCAGGGCCACCTGACCGATGAACCACGCGTACCAGCCGGTCACGTCCGGGTGATCCCCACCCGTCCGGGTCAGCGCGCCCTTCAGGAAACCGCTGACGGCCCCCCCGGCGTCCGCGCCGACCCAGCCGCCCCCCGTCAGCTTGTGCCAGCCGGCGCTGAGCCACTCGTAACCCACGTAGACCCGCAGCGCGGCCCACAGCGGCGCGAGGCGCGTGTCCGCGAACAGCAGGTGTGACAGGCGGTGCTCACGCGGGGCGGACGGGTCGTTCGGGGCGGAAACCGGCGTGCTCAGGGCAGTGCTCATAGGGACCTCCCGGCGGCTCCCGGACAGCCAGGGCCGCGACTCCCCGAGCGTGCACGCCGGGCATTACGGGTGCGTTACCGGGCCGTTCCCGGTCCGGTGACCGGCCCGGACACCTAACGCCCGTTAGACTCGGCCCATGAACAAACTGGTGATCGTGGCGGCGAAGCGCACGCCGATCGGAAGCTTCATGGGCAGCCTGAAGGACGTCTCGGCGGCCGACCTGGGCGTCACGGCAGCGAAGGCCGTGCTGGACGGCGTCAGCGGCGCGGATGTCGCGGACGTGATCGTGGGGAACGTCCTGCAGGCCGGGAGCGGCATGAACGTGGGCCGTCAGGTCGGCATCGGCGCGGGCCTCCCCAATGACGTGCCGGGTCTCACCGTGAACCGCGTGTGCGGCAGCGGCCTCCAGGCGGTCATCAGCGCCGCGCAGGGCATCCGCGCCGGGGACGGGAGGCTGTACCTCGCGGGCGGCACCGAGAGCATGAGCCGCGCCCCGTACCTCCTCCCCCGCGCCCGTGAGGGGTACCGGCTGGGGCACGCGCAGGCGCTGGACTCCATCCTCTCGGACGGCCTGACCGACGTGTTTGGGAACTACCACATGGGCATCACCGCCGAGAACATCGCAGAGGCGTGGAACCTGACCCGCGAGGAACAGGACGCCTTCGCGCTGGAGAGCCAGACCCGCGCCGCCGCCGCACTGGAGGGCAACTTCTTCGCGGAGGAGCTCGTCAGCGTGGAGGTGCCCGGCCGCAAAGGCCCCACGACCTTCAGCGCCGACGAGTACCCGCGCGCCACCACCGCCGAGGCCCTCGCCAAACTGAAACCCGCCTTCAAGAAGGACGGGACCGTCACCGCCGGGAACGCCAGCGGCATCAACGACGGCGCCGCCATGCTGCTGGTCGCCAGCGAGGAGTACGCGCAGACGCACGGCCTTCCCATCCTGGCCGAGATCGCCAGTTACGCCGCCATCGGCGTGGACCCCGCCATCATGGGCATCGGCCCCGCCAAGGCCGTCCCCGTCGCCCTGACCCGCGCCGGAATGAGCGTCGCCGACGTGGACCTGTTCGAACTGAACGAGGCCTTCGCCGCGCAGTCCCTCGCCGTCATGCGCGACCTGAACGCCGACCCCGCCCGCGTGAACGTCACGGGCGGCGCCGTCGCCCTCGGGCACCCCATCGGCGCTTCCGGGGCGCGCGTGCTCGTCACGCTGATCCACCAGCTGCGCCGCCTGGGCAAGGAAACCGGCGTCGCCAGCCTGTGCATCGGCGGCGGCATGGGCATCGCCGTCGTGGTGCGCGCGCGGGCGTAACGCCACGCCAACTGGCGGATTCCGCTGCAGAGGCACGTCCCCAGAAGTGGGGGCGTGTCTTTCACATACCGCTTAGCGTCCCTGCGCAGACCCCACGTCCATCAACTGTCTGCCCACGCCAGAACCAGCCAACCGTCCGGTTCCGTCTCGACCCTGATCCGGGCCTGCTGTGCATTCTGCGGACGCTCCACCCTGAAGCCATGGCGTTGTAGCGCCTCAATCAAATAGTGCACGCTCAAGGTGACGGGGAAGTCGCGCGCCAGCTTCACCAGCGCCTCGCCGGTGTTCGGGGCGTCCAGGTCGGTGATGGCGTTCAGTAGATTGAACACGATGGAGCTATTCGGGGCATGCTCCCGCGCGGCGTCAGTCAGGGCTGGCAATGCCCAGTGACACTTCCGGCGAACCAGAAGGCGACTGGTGAACACTGCCAGGCCATCATCACGGAGGAGGGGCAGCAGCTCCTGCTCACGGCCCAGGGGGCACAGGGTCAGGAGGAACGCCCCGTGGTACTCCCTGATCGGCGCGTCCAGGGCAGGGTTGTACGTGGCGAGGTGCGCGTCGAACACCTGCCTCTCCTGTTGTCCCATGCCGGAATCGCCCGTGTAATCCCGCATCAGGTCGAAGTCGTCACGGCGATACGCGTCCAGCAGAGCCGCGTACAGCCCGTTCGCATCTCGGTAGTGAGGTTCGATGAAATACGGCCAGTCGTGGTTGATTCGCCCGATCAGTCCTCGTTCCTCGCCCTGGACGAAAACGACGAAGTAATTCCCCCCGCCATCCGCCCACACCGGCAGGAACCGGTGACGGAAGAACGGACACTCGTCTTCCCAGAACTCGTCCGACACCCGGCAGGCCTCGATCAGTTCCTCCAGGGATTGCAGCCGCGCCATGAGCACCGGCTCCTCACTCCCCTCTTCGCCGTTGTGGTCGAGGTAGAGGTTCCTGAGGTCGTCCGGTAACGGCTGTCCGATCTGGATTTCCGCTGCGCTGATCTCCGATGCCGTCGCCGGGGCATGAAAGGTCACACCGGCCTCGTTCAGGAGCCGAATTGGGGAGTGCATGCGGCATCCTGGCATGAACAGCGGGATCGAGAGGCTGCGGGTGTGGACGGGCGCAGGGCAACGATGAGCAGGCCGCCGCGTGCCCAGTACGGAAATTCACCGGTAGGTGCGCCAACTGGCGGATGCCGCCGCAGTGGCACGTCCCGTAGCGTGAGGCGTGCCTCTTTCTATGATTCAGGTGTCGCCGGAGTCGCTGGGTCTGCCGTCCGGGGCGGTGCTGGCGTGGCTGGACGCCCTGGCGGCGGACGGGCTGGAGCTGCATGGGTTCACGTTGCGGCGCTCGGGTCGGGTGGTAGCCGGGGGGCACTGGTTCCCGTACGGGCCGGGGCGGGTGCATCACGTGTACTCGATGAGCAAGGCGTTCGCGGCGGCGGGTGTGGGGCTGCTGGTGCAGGAGGGTCGCCTGAGCGTGGAGGACCGGGTGGTGGACCTCTTCCCGGACGCCCTGCCGCCGGTGGTAGGTGAGCACCTGCGGGCCATGCGGGTCGAGGACCTGCTGACCATGCGCACGGGACACGCGGCGGACGTGACGGACGCGCTGGTGGCAGCGGGGGACGGGGATTGGGCGGCGGCGTTCCTGGCGCAGCCGGTGGCGTTCAGGCCGGGCACGCACTTCGTGTACAACAGTGGCGCGTCGTTCCTGCTGTCGGCGCTGGTGCAGCGCGCGACCGGGGAGACGCTGCTGGACTACCTGACGCCGCGCCTGCTGGAGCCGCTGGGGTTTCGGGGGGCGCGCTGGGTGAGCAACGCGGGGGGCGTGAACCTGGGCGGGTGGGGCCTGCACCTGCGGACGGGGGACGTGGCGAGGTTCGGGCAGCTGCTGCTGAACCGGGGAGTGTGGCAGGGGCGAACGCTGCTGGCTCCGGCGTGGGTGGACGCGATGGGTACGGCGCACGTCCCGCCCGGCACGAACCCCGGCGATGAGATCAGCGACTGGGCGCAGGGGTACGGGTACCAGCTGTGGCGCTGCCGTCACGGCGCGTACCGCGCGGACGGGGCGTTCGGGCAGTTCTGCGTGGTGATGCCGGAGCAGGACATGGTGCTGGCCGTCACGGCGGGCGTGGGCGACATGCAGCGCGTGCTGGATCACACCTGGGCGTCCCTGCTGGGCGCGGCGCAGTCCTCTCCCCTGCCGCCCGGTGCGGACACAGAGGCGCTGCGGGTGCGTTGTGAAACCCTCACACTGCCCGTCCCGGAGCTCCTTGATCCGCCCCCGCTGCGGGACGTGCAGGCGCACTTCACCTTCGACCCGAACGACGAGGGTTTGGAGGCCGCGACCCTGACTGTCACGGGTGAACGCGGCACGCTGGTCCTCGACGGGCGGACGCCGAACACGGTCCGCTTCACCCTGAACGCCTGGGAGGAGCAGACGCTGGACACCTGGGGCACCACCGTCGCCCTGACCGTCCGGGCGGGCTGGCAGGCGGACGGGACGCTGGCCCTGACGCTGCTGCTGATCGAGGATGGCGCCCGCTGGGAGGTGCGCTGGCCCGCCCCGGATGCGCCCCTGACCGTGGAGTTGTGCGCCCCGCATTACGGCGAGGGCCACACGCTGAGTGCCCGAGCCTCTACCCTGGGCGCATGACTGACGGAGCAACAGTGGGGGACCGCGAGGCGGCGTTCTTCCTGGCGATCAAGACGCGGGACGAGGCGCTGCTGCGCGCCCTGGTGGACGGGGACGCGGGGCTGCTGGGCCTGCCCAGTCCGATGGGCGTGAGTCCGGTGCTGTTCGCGGTGTACTACGGCCGGGCGGACATGGCGCGCGTGCTGGTGGAGCTGGGCGCGCCGCTGGATGTGTTCGAGGCAGCCGCGCTGGGGGACGAGGCGGCCCTGACGCGCGAACTGGACGCCGACCCGGCGCTGGTGCATGGCGTGAGTGGGGACGGGTTCAGTCCGCTGGGCCTCGCGGCGTTCTTCGGGCACGCGGGGGTCGCGGAGGTGCTGCTGTCGCGCGGCGCGGACGTGAACGCGGTCAGCCGCAACGCGATGGGGGTGCAGCCGCTGCATTCGGCGGTGGCGGGCGGGCACGGGGCGCTGGCGCGGGCGCTGGTCATGGCGGGCGCGGACGTGAACGCCACGCAGCAGGGCGGGTTCACGCCGCTGATGGCGGCCGCGCAGAACGGCGACGCGGGACTGGTGCTGTTCCTGCGGCAGCGGGGCGCGGACGCGGAGGTCCGGACGGCGGACGGTCGCCGCGCGGCGGACTTCGCGCGTGAGGAGGGGCACGCGGCGCTGGCCGATTCGCTGGAGGACCCGCTGCCGGCGTGAGTGTTCCTGAACAGTTCCGTTCGGGTGCCTGAAGAAAGCCGGAATGCGCGGGCGGACCGGGACGGCGCAGACTGGCAGGTATGGACAACGAACGTAGTGGGAACGCTCCGGTGACGGGCGAGCAAGGCGCGAAGACCGGTTTCGACACGCCCGACCCGAAGGACGATCATCAGGGCGCGTACACCACCACGCCCGCCGGGGACCGCGTGGGCAGTGCCGACCACGGCCGGTACGAGCCGGTCGCGCCGCCCAGCGCGAGGGAGGTGACGGGGGCGTTCGATCACCTCGCCACGCGGGACCCGCAGTCCATGGAGCACACGCCGCAGGACGCCGAGTTTGCCGGGGCGCAGACGGTGGCCGGGCTGGGCGGCGAGCATCTCGACACCATCGTTCCGACGGCGGGGGTGGGGATCACGGCGTCCACGGTGACGGCGCTGGAGTCGCGTCAGGCGGCCGTGGATCCCAATCCCGGCTACACGCCGCCCAGTGAGCAGGGGCCGCCGCATGTCAGCCAGCGCCCGGGCGACCTGCCCGAGGGTGAGCCGAGCGAACTGGAGCATCAGGTGCACGGCGACACGGAACGCGGCTTCTGAGCTGAACAGGCAAAGGGGACGCCGTGACGGTCACGGCGTCCCCCTCCTGATGTGTGGTGATACGGACTCCGATTGAATGGCTTACAAAGCCGTTCAATCCGAGCGGATGCGACTCGGAGAGCTGCTCCGCAGAGAAGGAGAGAAGCCGGTTCCGGACGTGGAGCTGGCAATCCGGTGAAGTTCCGGATTGTCGGCGAAACAAACGGCAGTCCGTATTACAGCTCGGAGACGTACAGCTGGCCATCCTCGACCTGCGTGCGGTAGAGCTTGACGGGTTTCACGGCGGGCAGCGTCCTGGCCTTCCCGGTGGCGAGTTCGAACTTGGCGCCGTGCTTCTCGCAGGTGATGCGGCCCATGCTGACGTCCCCGCCCAGCAGCGGGAAGTCCTTGTGGGTGCAGTTGTTGCGCAGGGCGTAGAACTGCCCCTCGAAGTTCACGACGACCACGCTGGTCCCACCAACGTCCACGGCAGTCTGTTGACCGTCGGGCAGGGCTTCGGCGGGGCCGACGAGGGTGCGGGCGGGCGTGTCGCTCATCAGGCGCGAGTGTAGCGTCTGTCCGGGTCAGGTTCAGACGCCGCAGCCACTTTCCAGCGGTGTGCCCTTCAGCCCGGCGGGCGTCCATTGCTGCACGCTGAAGCCCGAGCCCTCGTAGTACGCGCCGTACTGGATGAGTTCCATGCGGCCGTCGCCGTTCAGGTCGGCCAGGCCCGCCAGCCGGTGGAGGGTCGCCATGGGCATGGGGTCGCTGCTGCCGGGGTCCCAGGGGGTCTGGGGCGCGATGTGTTCGCCGAGCACGGTGGTCACGACCTTCCCGCCCACCACGGCGCGCAGCAGCAGGAGGCTGTAGTCGCCGGGCTGCCCGACGGGCGGTGGGAAGTCGTCCCGGCCGTTCTGGAAGCGGCGGGCCTCGATGATGACTTCCTGCGTGCCGTTGCCGTCCAGGTCGGCGCGGATCAATCGGGTGAGGTTCACCTGTGGATTCGGCAGGCCCAGCCGCTTCAGTTCGTCCCGCACGGCGGCCTCGTAGGGGGCGTTGCGGGTGGGCAGCGCGGTGACGGGGCGCGGCTGGGCGTTCAGCCGGGCCGAGGTCAGGATGGCCAGCCCCTCGCGCTCGGGCGTGACCTTCACTCCGAAGGTGTCCTCGCACGGCTGGCCCAGCGAGGCGGGTCGGCCTCCCTGCACGCGGGTGGGGGCCGCGCCGGGGATGAGGCGGGTGTACGTCTCCCCTCCGTTCAGGCGGGTCCGGGTCTGGGCACCGGTCAGCCACTGTCCGTCCTGCCAGCCGCCCAGCAGGTACGTGCCGGTGCGGCCGGGCAGCGTGGCGAGGACCGGGTGCAGTCCGGCGGGCGCGGCGGCCTGCGCGCCGGTCAGCAGGGCCAGGAGCAGCGTTCGGAGGGGGGCGCGCATGCCACAGCGTACCCGTTCAGTGCCGGGTGACGGTCACGCGGTTGCCCCAGGGGTCACGCAGGGTCAGGTGGTCGCCCGCGTCCTGCACGTCCGAGCGGCCCGCGAGGTGGGCGCGCAGGGCGCCCAGGTCGGGGGTGTGGAAGGTCACGCCGGCCAGTCCGGCGGCCGGCGCGGTGGGGGCGGGCTGCCCGGCGCTGTGCCATTCGTTCAGGCCGACGTGGTGGTGGTAGCCGCCCCACGAGAGGAACGCGGCGCTGCCCAGGTCCGCGACGATGTCCAGGCCCAGGGTGTGCGCGTACCAGCGGGCGGCCTCCCCGGCGCTGCCGACCTTCAGGTGGACGTGCCCGACGGTCGTGCCCTGCGGCGCAGTGTAGGGCGGCGCGGTGAAGGGCGACGCACCGTCCAGGCCATCGGGGTCGATCCCGGCGGCCCCGAGGACGGCGGCCGCGTCCACGGCTTTCGTGTCCATCTGCACCTGCCCGCCGCGCCATGTCCAGGTGTCGCGGGGGCGGTCGGCGTAGACCTCGATGCCGTTCCCTTCGGGGTCGTTCAGGTAGAAGGCCTCGCTGACGAGGTGGTCGCCGCTGCCGATGCGGTGGCCCAGCCGCGCGGCGTGCGCCAGCCAGCGGCCGAGGTCGGCGCGGGTGGGGAGCAGGAAGGCGGTGTGGTACAGGCCGGGTCGGCTGACGGGCGCGCGGGGCAGGTCCGGCGCAGCGTGCAGGTGCAGGAGCGGCGTGCCGTGGGCGGCCAGGGTGACGCTGTCGGTCCGGGTGGTGGCGCTGAGGCCCAGGAGGGTGGCGTAGAACGCGGCGGTGCCGTCCAGGTCGCGGACGTTCAGGTGGACGGCGCCGACGTGGGTGCTGGCGGGCAGGACGGAGGTGGTCATGTCTCAGTGTGACCCCTCAGCTTTGATAAATCAACCGGTTTACAATACGCACCTAACGGAGGTCGAGGGCCGCGTGCAACGCCTCCCGCGTGCGGCCCAGGTATCCCTCGCCGAACATCAGCAGGTGCGCCAGCAGCGGGTACAGGTTCCACAGCGCCGCGCGGGCCTCCCAGCCGTCCGCCAGCGGGAACGCCTCGTGGTACGCCTGGAACACCCGGCGCGGCACCCCGCCGAACAGCCGCAGGGCCGCCACGTCCACCTCGCGGTGGCTGTACCGCACCGCCGGGTCGATCAGGGCCGGGCCGCGCGGCGTGTAACGCACGTTCCCGTGCCACAGGTCCCCGTGCACCAGCGCGGGCGGCCCGGGCGGGATCAGGGCCGGCAGGCGCCCCCGCAGCGTGTCGAAGCCCGCGCGGTCGCGGGGCGTCAGGTGCCGCCGCTCACGGGTCAGGAGCGGTTCCAGCCGCGCCGCCCAGAAGAACCCGGCGGCACTCGCCGCGGGCGGGTTGCGCTGCGGCAGGGACGCGAAATAATTGTCCGGCAGGCCCCCGAACCCCGGCACAGGACGGGCGTGCAGCGCCGCCAGTCCCCGCCCCAGGGCGTCCTGCGTGGCGGGCGTGTCGTCGCCGGGCGGCAGCCAGGACAGCAGCAGGTACGGTTGCCCGGCGGGACCGCTGCCATGCGCGATGATTTCCGGGGTGACCAGCGGCGCGGAACGCAGCAGGCTCAGGCCGTGCGCCTCGGCGGCGTAGAACCCGTCCGGCAGGCGGCAGTCCGCGTTCTGCCGCGAGGTCTTCAGCACGAAGGGGCCGCGCGTGGTGTCCAGCCGGAAGGTGTCGCTGATGTCCCCGCCATGCAGCCGCTGCGCCGCGCGGATGCCCGCGCCCAGGTGCATCTCCAGCAGGGGGGCCAGGGGCCGCACGGGCAGTTCGAGGAGCGTCATGCTCCATCGTGCCGCGCCCGGCCCGCTGCAACCAAAGAGGGACGCTTCACGAACCGCGTGAGTGATGTACTCCTGGGAGCAACATCCACCACAACCTCTCCCCCATCTCCCGGAGGCCATATGGTTCAGACCGCCCTGACCGCCCTGCTCGGCGCACTCCGCGCCCTGCTCGACCTCGCCCTGCCCGCCACCCTGGTGCTGGCCGCGCTCGCGCTGGCCCTCGGGGGCCTCGCCCTGATCGACCGGGAGCGCGCCCGCCTCGCCCTCGGGTGGCTGGCCACCCGCGCGCCGCACCTCGGCGGGTGGGCACTGGCCGCGCTGCTGCTGGGAGGGGCGCTGCTCATGCTGAACGTGTCGCGCCGCGCCGTGGACGCCCGGATCACCGCGCAGCAGAGCGCCCGCTACGCCAACGCCGCCGACCCCGACGGCGGGCAGACCGTGCAGGTCGCACCCAGCGCCGCCCTGCTCGAGAGCCACACGTACACCCGCAGCCTCCTGCTGCCCAGCGACGTCGCCACGCGCGTCCGCGTGGACAACAGCCTGGACGGCCTGCTGCCGTACCTGGGCAATCCCGGCGAGACCGTGCAGGACCTGCGCGAGACCTTCACCCGCACCCCGGCGGGCCTGCGCTACACCCGCACCGTGCTCATGCAGTCCGAGCGTCCGCTGGACTTCGACCGCAGCGTCGTCCGCGCCGACCTGCGCTTCGTGGAGCCCGCCGGGGGGCGCGGCACGTACTACCACGCCGCCTTCCAGGCCAGCTACCGCTTCCGCAACCCCCTGGGCACGCCCGCCACGCTGCGCTTCGCGTTCCCGCTGCCCGGCGGGAGCGGCACCCTCAGCGGCTTCACCCTGACCGTGAACGGACAGGCGCTCAGCGCCAGCGATCTGCTCAGCGGCAGCGTCTGGGAGGGACAGGTGCCCGCCGGGGGCAGCGTGGACGTGCAGGTCGCCTACGCGCACCAGGGCTCCCGCGCCTGGAGTTACCAGCTCAGCCGCCGCGAGGCCATCCGCGACCTGGACGTGACCGTCACCGCCGACCGCCCCGCCAGGTTCCAGCGGTACTCGCTGTTCCCCACCAGCCAGACCCGACCCGCACTGGGCGGCCCCGCCACGCTGCGCTGGCAGCTGAAGAACGCCGTGACCGCGCAGGACGTCGCCGTGGTCTTCACGCAGGGCAGCGTCCGCGAGACCCTCACCAAGGTGCACCTCATGCAGGGCCTCGCCGTCGTGCTGGCCGCCCTCCTGATTCCCCTGTGGGCCGTCACGCGCCGCACGCCCCTGTCGCCCCTCACGCTCGGCGGCGCGCTGCTGGGCCTCGCGCTGGGCTTCACGTTCGGCGGCGTGCTGACCGCGTACCTCCCCCTGCTGCTCGCCGAGATCCTCGGCAGCCTGCTCGGCGCGGCCCTCGCCTGGGTGATCCTGGGCGGCCCCCGGCAGGCCCGCACGCCCCTGCTTCCGCTGATCGCCTGCGCCGCCCTCCCGCTGGCCTTCCTGACCGGCGGTCACGCCGGACTGCTCGTCACCGTCCTGGCCGCCACGCTGCTGCTGCTCCTGCCACGCGCCCGCCGGTTCGCCCCGGCCAGCCCGTAAACGGCAAGGAAGGCGGGAAGGTGACCGCGTGATCGCCTTCCCGCCTTCCCCGCCGCTGTGATCAGGTGAACAGGGTGCTGACGCTCGCGCCGGTGTGGATGTTCGTGATGGCGTCCGCGAACAGCGGAGCGACGTCCAGCACGGCCAGCTTGCCGTTGGCGGCCTCGATCTTCTCCTCGCTGACATGCACGGTGTTCGTGCTGGCGACCTGCGTGACGTCCAGCCCCGCGATGCGCTGGATGGCCGGACCGGTGTACACGCCGTGCGTGACGGCCACGTACACGTCCTTGGCGCCCATGCTGCGGGCGATGTTCACGGTCTCCACCAGCGAACCGGCGGTGCTGATCTCGTCGTCGACGATGAACACGGTCTTGCCGTCCACGTCACCGATCAGGGCGCGCGGGCGGACCTCGGTGTCCGAGATGCGTTCCTTGTCGATCATGGCCAGGCCGCTGTCGAGGCGGCGCGCGATCTGACTGGCGCGCTTGATGCTGCCGGCATCCGGCGCGAGGACCACGCCGTTGTGCGCGTCCGGCACGCACTTCTTGAAGTGCTGGCTGAGCACCAGGTCCGCCGAGAGGTGATCGACCGGCACCTTGAAGAAGCCGTGGACCTGCGGGGCGTGCAGCGTCATGGTCAGGATGCGGTCCGCGCCCGCCTCCTGCAGCAGGTCCGCGACGAGGCGCCCGGCGATGGAGATGCGGGGGCTGTCCTTCTTGTCGCTGCGCGCGTACGAGTAGTACGGGATCACGGCGGTGACGCGCCCGGCGCTGGCGCTCTTGGCGGCGTCGATCATCAGCATCAGTTCCATGATGGCGTCACTGACGGGCGTGCTGAAGGTCTGCACGATGAACACGTCCCCTTCGCGCAGGGACTCCTCGTAGTGCACGATGAGGTTGTCGTTCGTGAACTTCTCGGTCTTGCTGCGTCCCAGCGGCACGCCCAGGTGGTCGCAGATGGACTGGGCCAGGCGGCGGTTGCTCTGACCGGCGAAGACCAGCAGGGGGGAACGGCGACTCTGAAGCGGTTCGGACGGGGCGCGGTGGGGAACGGACAAGGGGTGATCCTCCGGAGGAAAGGGGGGGCGGTGGGGCGGCACGCAACGCGGTTCCCGTGAACGCCGCCGGAAGAGAGAGCCTCCCGGCGCGGAACCGACCGGCAAGCAGCATACCCGTCCGCCCCCACGGGTGTCATGGAGCGGGGGCGTGCCCGGGCGGGGAACACCGGGCCGCGCCGCGCTCCACGCCGCATGAACGTCTGTTCAACAGGGACGGCCCGCGCCGGGCGGTACGCTGCGGGCATGACTGCTCCCCCCGCAGGACCGCCCCCCGCGCTGGACGCCGTCGTGATCGGGGCCGGACCGAACGGCCTGTCGGCGGCCGTGACCCTGGCCCGCGCGGGCCTGCGCGTGCAGGTGATCGAGGCGCACGACCGGGTCGGGGGCGGCCTGAGCAGCGCGCCCCTGACCCTGCCCGGCTTCGTGCATGACTTCGGGTCGGCCATTCACCCGCTGGCCGCCGCGAGCCCCGCGTTCCGGCAGTGGCCGCTGCATGCCTTCGGGCTGGACTGGGTTCACCCGGACGCCCCCGTGGCGCACCCGCTGCCGGGTGGGCGCAGCGTGACGCTGGAACGCGACCTGCACGCCACCGCCGACGCCCTGGGCCGCGACGGCCCGGCCTGGGTGCGCCTGATGGCCCCGCTGCTGGCCGACTGGGAGGGCCTGCTGGACGACATCCTGCGCCCGCTGCCGCGCGTGCCCTCGCACCCGCTGACCCTGGCCCGCTTCGGGCTGCGGGGCCTGCCGCCCGCCGCGCTGCTGGGAGACACCCTGTTCCGCACGCCCGAGGCCCGCGCGCTGTGGGCCGGACTGGCCGCGCACAGCACCCTGCCGCTGGGCACGCCCGGCACGTCCGCCATGACGCTGGTGCTGGCGCTGCTGGGCCACGCGGTCGGCTGGCCATTCCCGCGCGGGGGCGCGCAGGCCCTGGCGGACGCGCTACGCGCCTACCTGGAGTACCTGGGAGGCACGGTCGTGACCGGCGTGACCGTCGCGGACGCCCGCGACCTCCCGCCCGCCCGCGTGACCCTGGTGGACAGCAGCCCCGCCGTGCTGCTGGGCATCCTCGGCGACCGCGCCCCCGCCCGCTACCGCGCCGCGCTGGAAGGCTACCGCTACGGTCCGGGCATCCAGAAGTTCGATTACGCCCTGTCCGGCCCGATGCCCTGGCAGGACCCGCGCGTGGCCCGCGCCGCCACCGTGCACATCGGCGGGCACGCGGCCGACATCGCCGCCGCCGAGGCCGCCGCGCAGACCCGCCTGCACCCGCGCCCGTACGTGCTGGCCGCGCAGCACACCCTGTTCGACCCCAGCCGCGCCCCCGCCGGGAGGCACACCTTCTGGGCATACGCGCACGTCCCGAACGGCCGCGACCAGGACGTCAGGGCGCAGATCGAGGCGCAGATCGACCGCTTCGCGCCCGGCTGGGAGGGGCTGATCCTGGCCCGCACCCGCACGACCGCCCCGCAACTCCAGGCGTTCAGTCCGGTCTTCCACGGCGGGGACGTGAACGGCGGGCGCGGCGACCTGCGCGGCCTGCTGGCCCGCCCGGTGCCCACGCCCACCCCTTACCGCACGCCGGTGAAAGGGGTGTACCTGTGCTCCAGCGCCACGCCGCCCGGCGGCGGCATTCACGGCATGGCCGGACACCACGCGGCGCTGGCCGCCCTGAAAGACGAGTTCAGGTTGCAGGTCGAACGTTGATGGTTGACGGGGCTTGACTCCATCAACCATCAACGTTCAACCATCCACTCTCTTCGCCTACTCTCCCCGGAAGATCTTCCCGACCTTGCCGAGCAGGCCCTCGTGCCGCTCGTTCACCTCGTCCCCGACCGCGCGCGCGTAGGCGTGCAGGGCCTCGCGCGCCTCGGGCGTCAGCTGGCCGGGTTTCGGCACGATGACGTCGTACTCGACGATCAGGTCACCCGTGCCGGACCCCTGGAGGCGCGGCATGCCCTGACCGCGCAGGCGGTGCAGTTCGCCGTGCTGCGTGCCGGCCTTCACCTCGACCACCTGCGGGCCGTCCAGGGTGGGGACCGTGACCTGCCCGCCCAGCGCGGCCTTCGCGAACCCGATCTTCGCCGTGTGGATCAGGTGCTCCTGCTCGCGGCGCAACTCCGGGTGTTTCTCCATCTCGATGTGCACGTACAGGTCGCCGTTCCCGCCCGGACCCTCGTTGCCCATGCCGCTCACGCGGATGCGGTAACCCTCGTCGATCCCCCTGGGGAGCTTCACGCTGACCTTCTCGCTCTTCAGGGTGCGGCCCCGGCCCTTGCAGACCGTGCAGGGATCCTGAACGGTCTGACCCTCGCCCCGGCAGGTGGGGCAGGCCTGCTGCGTCTCAACCACGCCGAAGATCGTGCGCGCCTGCGCCCGCACCGCGCCCGCACCGCCGCAGGTGGGGCAGGTCTTCGGGGGTTTCCCGCCCGGCTCGGTTTTCGTGCCGTGGCAGTGATCGCAGGCGGTCAGGCGGTCCACGCTGACCTGAATCTCCTCGCCCGCGCGGGCCTGGGCCAGCGTCACGTGCGCCTCGGTTTCCAGGTCGTCCCCGCGCGCCGGGCCACGGCGGCCACCCCGGCCGCCCACCGCGCCGCCGAACAGCTGCTCGAAGATGTCCATCGGGTCGAAGCCCGCGCCGCCCATCCCGCCGAACGGATCGCCGCCCGGCATCCCCGCGCCCGGCGCGCTGCCGTACCGGTCGAAGTGCGCGCGTTTCTCGGCGTCACTGAGAACCGCGTACGCCTCGTTGATCTGCGTGAACTTCTCGGCCGCGCCCTCTTCCTTGTTGCGGTCCGGGTGGTACTTCAACGCCAGTTTGCGGTAAGCGGATTTGATTTCATCGGCACTTGCCGTACGGGCCACGCCCAGCAGTTCGTAGTAGTCCATGAGTCGTTTATCGCCTCGGCACCCACCAGACTCCCACGGCGGCCGTCACGCCGCCAGGACCGGGTGCCGGGCCTCCAGCAAGCAGGTTAACACGACCACACTCAGGAAAAGTAGGCACGGGAGCACACGGTGGGGGGCAGGGGGAGCGGGGAGTGGCCCCCCATCCACTCCCCGCTCCCTCCCTGCTGCAGCCGGGCTGCCTACTCCGCCAGGTGCAGCGCGGCCCGCACCTGCGCCAGCGTGTGCGCGGCGACCTCGCGGCCCCGCTGCGTTCCCTCGCGCAGCAACGTCATGACCGCCTGCGGGTCCTGCGCGTACGCGGCGCGGCGTTCGCGGATGGGGGTCAGTTCGGCGTCCAGCACGTCCAGCAGGTGCCGTTTGACGGTCACGTCGCCCAGGCCCCCGGCGCGGTAGTGGTCCTTCAGGGCCTGCACGCGCGCCGGGTCCGGGTCGAAGGCGTCCAGGTACGCGAAGACCGGGTTCCCCTCCACCTGTCCGGGGTCACTGGCGCGCAGGTGCGCCGGGTCCGTGAACATGCCCATCACCTTTTCCCGCAGTTCGTCGGGCGGGTCGCTCAGGTACGCGGCGTTGCCGAGGCTCTTGCCCATCTTTGCCTGCCCGTCCAGACCCGGCAGGCGCGGCGACGCCGAGAGCAGCGCCTGCGGCTCCACCAGCACGTCCGTCCCGTCGGCGGCTGGCCCGTACAGTCCGTTGAAGCGCCGCACCACCTCGCGCGTCAGTTCCAGCATGGGCAACTGATCCTCGCCCACCGGCACGACCTGCGCGCCGAACGCCGTGATGTCCGCCACCTGCGCCGCCGGGTAGATGAAGAACCCCGCCGGGACCGCCTCGCCGAAGCCCTTCTGCGCGATCTCGGTCTTCACGGTCGGGTTCTGCCGCAGCTTCGACACGGTCACGAGGTTCAGCAGGTACACGGTCAGTTCGGTCAGTTCCGGCACGCCCGACTGCCGCACGAACGTCACCCGCGCCGGGTCCAGCCCCGCGCCCAGGTAATCCAGCATCACCTCCGGGACGTTGCGGCGCAGCACCTCCGGTCTATCGAAGTGATCCGTCAGGCCCTGCACGTCCGCGACCAGCACGAACACCTCATGCGAGTCCTGAAGCGCCACCCGCGACCGCAGCGACCCCGCCAGGTGCCCCAGGTGCAGCCGACCCGTCGGGCGATCCCCGGTCAGCACGCGCGGCCTCTCCCCTACTCCATCTGCTGTCTTCATCATCCGACCTCCACGAGAGACCCAAAAAAGCCGCGCCCGGACACTGAATCCGGGCGCGGCGCGACGATGAACGTCAGCAGGCGAAGGCACCCGGATC
This sequence comes from Deinococcus depolymerans, assembly GCF_039522025.1. Lineage (NCBI taxonomy): Bacteria > Thermotogati > Deinococcota > Deinococci > Deinococcales > Deinococcaceae > Deinococcus > Deinococcus depolymerans. The sequence goes on from NZ_BAAADB010000022.1 coordinate 33,425, forward strand.
ACCGGGCCACCACACCTGCACGGGAACGCTCATGCCCCGCAGCATGCCGCACGGGGGGAACGGGAAGCATCCGCCAGATGGCGAAGGGAAAGTGGTGCGCGGGAGGCAATGCGCGGGCAAAAGCTGGTCACCGCGCCCCGCCTCCTGCCTCCTGCGCCCGTTACTCCCAGTTCAGGATGACCTTGCCGCTCTGGCCGCCGAGCATGGCGTCGAAGCCCTGCTGGTAGTCCTGAATGGGGTAGTGGTGGGTGATGATGGGGCTCAGGTCCAGGCCGGACTGGATGAGGGCCGCCATCTTGTACCAGGTTTCGAACATCTCGCGGCCGTAGATGCCCTTGATGGTCAGCATCTTGAAGATGACGCCGTTCCAGTCGATGTCGACGCGGCCAGCGGGGATACCGAGCAGGGCGATCTTGCCGCCGTTGTTCATGACGTCCACCATCTGCGCGAACGCGGGGCCCGACCCGCTCATCTCCAGGCCGACGTCGAAGCCCTCGGTCATGCCGAGTTCCGTCATGACGGCGCGCAGGTCCTCGTGGGCGACATTCACGGCGCGGGTGACGCCCATCCGGCGGGCGAGATCCAGGCGGTAGTCGTTGATGTCGGTGATGACGACGTTGCGCGCCCCGACATGCCGGGCGACGGCGGCGGCCATCACGCCGATGGGTCCGGCGCCCGTGATCAGGACGTCCTCGCCCACCAGGTCGAAGCTCAGGGCGGTGTGCACGGCGTTCCCGAACGGGTCGAAGATCGCGGCGATGTCATCGGGAATGTCGTCCGGGAGTTTGAAGGCGTTGAAGGCGGGCAGCACGAGGTACTCCGCGAAGGAGCCGGGGCGGTTCACGCCGACGCCCAGGGTGTTGCGGCACAGGTGGCGGCGGCCGGCGCGGCAGTTGCGGCAGTGGCCGCAGGTGACGTGCCCCTCGCCACTGACGCGGTCCCCGATCTGGAACCCGCGGACCTCGCTGCCGATGGCGGCGACCGTCCCGACGTACTCGTGTCCCACGACCATGGGGACCGGGATGGTCTTCTGCGCCCACTCGTCCCACTTGTAGATGTGGACGTCCGTGCCGCAGATGCTGCCCTTGCGCACGCGGATCAGCAGGTCGTTCGGGCCGGGGGTGGGAACGGGTTCCTCGGTCATCCAGATGCCCGGCTGGGCGTGCAGTTTGCTCAGGGCGCGCATCGTGCCGGGCAGCGCGGTGTCGGCGGACGCGGTGGCGGACGGTTCAGTGGCGGGGGTCACGGGCGCAGTTCTACCCCGCGCGGACAGGGGACGCAATGCCGCCGCTCACAGGGGGGTCGCCTGGGCCGGACGGAGCGGCCGCGCCAGGAGTCACAAGTGTCGCTTAAGACCGCCGGGAACGCGTGGGGCCGGGGTGCCGTAGGCTGGGAGGCATGATCAAGTACCGCCGTCAGAACCCCCTGGAACCAGAGAAGGATTCGGAACTCAGCGTGAACCTCACGCCGCTGCTGTTCTTCGTGGTGGGCTTCCTGGCCGTGCAGGCCATCCTGCGCACGGCGCTGCGCGGCTGACACCGGCCTCCGGTGGCCGCTTCCCGTTCCGCGGGGGGGCGCGGGGGACCGCGGCGGTGTCCACGGCGGGGACCGGGAGACGCTACTCTGTCGGGCATGACTGATCCCGCCCCGCAGCAGTTCAAGAGTGCCAGCAGTGGTCGCCTGGTCGTGCCGGGCTGGATGAACCTCGTCCCCGGACACGCGGACGCCGTGGAGATCCAGCTGGACGTCGCGAAGGGCGACCTGGGCCGCACGCAGGCCAGCCTGCTGATCGAGTACTGGGCCACCCCAGACGACCTGACCCTGCAGAGCGTGCTGCCCGTGCGGGCGTTCACGGCCGCGCCGGAAAGCTGGTGCGCGTTCGTGCCCGCGAGGGGGCGGGTTCTGGTGCGCGCCATCGACCCGCAGCCGAACCCGCCGGTCCTGGCGAGCCACTGGATCAACGTGGACCCCGCCACGCCCGCCGGGACGACCGTGAACGTGACCGTGAACTTCCCCGCGCAGGTGACGCCCATCCAGTCCCTGATGAATCCCAACTGATACGGATTCCGTTTGTTTCGCCGACAATCCGGAAGTTCACCGGATTGCCAGCTGCACATCCGGAACCCGCCCAGCTCCTTCTCTGCGGAGCAGCTCTCCGAGTCGCATCCGCTCGGATTGAATAGTCTTTGTAGCCCATTCAATCGGAGTCCGTATGATACGGACTGGCCGACCTTGCGCCGCCCCGCTGGACCGGGGGCGGCGCGCTTCAGTCCAGCAGGGTCAGCAGGGCGGCCTCCACGCCCCGGCGGGTGGCGGCGAGGGCCTGCGGGATGCGCCACGCGGCGCGGTCGCGGGGACCGACGGGGTTGCTCACGCCGCGCACCTCCAGGCTGGGAACGCCCGCGAGCAGCGCGGCGTGCGCCACCCCGGCCCCCTCCATGCCCTCGGTGAGGGCGCCGGGGTGTCGGGCTTCCAGGTGCCGCGCGGCCCGGTGATCGCCCGTGACGCTGCCCAGCGTCAGCAGCGGTCCCAGCCGCGCCCCGGCGCGCGCCGCGACCTGCGCGGCCCGCACCCAGGCGGGGAAGTCCCCGGCAGTCACGGCCGGGTCGGCAGGAGGACCGGCCCCCTCGGGCGCGGGGGGCAGGGCGGACAGGCCCAGCGCCGTGAAGTTCAGGAACTGCCCGTCGTCCCAGGCGCCCAGGTCCGCCTGGATGATGCGGCTGGACACCGCCAGGTCGCCCGGCGCGAGGCCCGAGGCGGGGTACGCGCCGCCGATCCCGGCGCTGATCGCCAGGGCGTACGGGGCGGCCAGCAGGGCACGTTGCGTGGCGAGGGCCGCCGCGACCGGCCCCACGCCGCTCACCGTGACCTGCACGCGCAGCCTCTGACGGTACGTGTCGGTCAGGCCGCTCAGGTGCGCGGCCTCGCCGGGCGTCGCGACCACGATCAGCGCGGCCGGTGGGTTGGGAGCGGGATGGGCATCGGGGTGGGTCATGGCGGGCAGGGTAACGCGTGCCCGGCGGGCGCGTGGGGGGCGGGTGTACCCTGGTGGGCATGACGCTGTTTCGACTGGACGGCAGGCGCGCGCTGGTGACGGGTGGCAGTAAGGGCATCGGGCTGGCGGCGGCGCACGACCTGATCCGCATGGGGGCGCACGTGACGGTCGCGGCGCGCGGCGAGGACGCCCTGAAACGCGCCGCCGACGCGATCGGGGCGCGCTGGGTGGTCGCGGATGTCAGCACCCCGGAGGGCGTGCAGGCGGCCGTGGCGGCGGCCGGTGACGTGGACATCCTGGTCAGCAACGCGGGCGGCCCGGCGGCCGGACTGCCCAGCGGCGTCAGCGAGGACGCCTGGGCGCAGGGCTTCCAGACGACCTTCATGAGTACCGTGCGGCTGGCGAACGCGACCGTGCCGGCCATGCGTGCGCGCGGGTGGGGGCGGGTGATCGCCGTCACCAGCCTGACGGTGGGCCGGCCCTCCCCCACCCTGCCGGTCAGCAACGCGTTGCGGGCCGGGGTGACCAACTACCTGCGGACCCTGGCGCTGGAGGTCGCGGCCGACGGCGTGACCTGCAACACGGTCGCGCCCGGCTACACCGCCACCGAGCGCCTGCGGCAGCTGCACGCCGACCCGCAGGACGCGAAGAAGCTCGCGGCGCGCATCCCGGCCCGGCGCTTCGGGGAGCCGAACGAGGTCGCGGCGGCCGTGGCGTTCCTGGCCTCAAAGGAAGCCGCGTACATGACGGGGCAGGAACTGCTCGTGGACGGCGGCTGGAGCATCTGACGCCAACCACACGCTCCGCCCTGCACGGCTTTCACGCTCCGCTGACCGGCCCCCATTAAGGTTTGATAGGTGAGCTGCGCCTGATCCGATTCCGGCGCCATCGCATACCTTCATGTCAGAAGCGTTCCCGTCCGGCCCCCCGGCCGGAACCCGGACCTCCCTCCCACCCCCCCGACCTCTATTCACCCCGTGGCCGCGCAGCAGCCCGGCCCGCAAGGAGCCACATCATGGGACCCCTCGAAATCATCCTGATCGTTGTCGTCATCGCCCTGATCTTCGGCGCCCGCAAACTCCCGGAACTCGGCAAGGGCCTCGGGCAGGGCATCAAGGAATTCAAGAAGGAAACGCACGAGCCGGTCGCGCCCGTCACGGACGTCGCCTCGCGTCAGCTGGATCCCGTGACGGGCGCGCCCATCGTCACCGAGCAGGCCGCGCCCGTCACCGAACGGCGCAACTGAGGACCGGACCATGACCGCCGATCCGAACGCCAACCTGAAAAGCGCGCCGCTGTTCGACCACCTCGAGGAACTGCGTAAACGCATCGTGATCAGCGCGGTCTTCCTGGTGATCGGCATGATTGCCGCGTTCCAGTACCGTCTGCAACTGCTGGAACTGGTGAAGGTGCCCCTGAACGCCTCGGTGCTGTACCAGCAGGACAAGGTGCAGCTGGTCACGCTGAACCTGACCGATCAGTTCATCCTGAGCCTGAACCTCTCGTTCTGGGCGGGACTGGCGATCGCGCTGCCGTTCATCCTGTCGCAGGTGTGGGCGTTCATCGCGCCGGGCCTGTACGACCACGAGCGCCGCTGGGCGCTGCCGTTCATCATCGGGGCGGGCTTCTCGTTCATCGTGGGCGCGATCTTCGGGTACACGCTGGTCCTGCCGACCATGGTGCGCTTCCTGCTGGACTTCCTGAACGGCGCGGTCACACCGATCCTCAGTCTGGGCAGTTACATCGGGACGGTCACGACCTTCCTGGTGGCGTTCGGCCTGTCGTTCGAACTACCGATCCTGGCCGTGATCCTGACCCGCATCGGCATCGTGAACCACGTGCTGCTGCGCAAGGGCTGGCGGGTCGCGCTGGTCGTGATCATGGTGTTCGCCGCGATCATCACGCCCACCCCGGACCCCACGAGCATGCTGATCGTGGCCGTGCCGCTGTACGTGCTGTACGAACTGGGCGTGGTCCTGTCCCGCGCGTTCCGCCTGCCGCCCATCGAGGAGAGCACCGACGAGACGCCCGCCCTGGGTCTGTAATCCCCACCGCCCCCTCTCCCTGGCGCGTTCAGGCTCGCAGCAGCCGGACGCGCCTCTTCATGCCGGGCAGATGCCGGGCGCGTCGGCCCGAACCCCGCCCGGCAGAAAGCCCTAGACTGCGAGGCACATATGGATCCTGTATTTCTTCAGATAGGCAGTTTCACGATTGCCTGGTACGGCGTGCTGATCACGCTCGGCATCGTGGCGGGCGTGTGGGTCGGCACGAAAATGGCGCGCGAACGCGGCCTGAACGTGGACCTGTTCAACGACATGATTCTCTGGATGATCATCTGGGGGCTGGTGGGCGCGCGGATCGTGTTCGTGGCGACCTCCTGGCATCAGTTCGAGAACATTCCTTTCCCGCGCGTGCTGCTGGACATCATCAACCTCCGGCAGGGCGGCATCAGCATTCACGGCGGCCTGATCGGCGGGATTCTGGTCATGCTGTACTACGCGCGGCGCAAGGGCATGGACTTCTACCGCTACGCGGACCTGTGCGTGCCCGGCGTGGCGTTCGGGATCATCGGCGGGCGCATCGGGAACATCATGAACGGCACGGACACCGTGGGCCGCGTGACCGGCTGGGCCGTCGGGTACCGCTGGCCGGACAGCGCCCGCGCATTCCACGAGGGCATGTGCATCCGGAATCCCAATCCGGATCTGGACCTCTCGCAGTACTGCCAGCAGATCGGCGGGCAGCTCGTCATGACGGCGCCCGTGCACTACACGCAGATGTACGGCGTGATCATCGGCGTGATCCTGTCGGTCGCGTCGTACTTCTGGCTGCGCAGCCGCATTCCCGGCTGGGCGTTCTGGCAGTTCTGGCTGTGGTACTCCATCCTGCGTGCCGGGTGGGAGGAGACCTTCCGCCTGAACCCGCTGCTGCCGGACGTGTACCTCAGCCAGGGTCTCGACAAGGCGGGCATCGGCCTGTTCACGGAAACGCAGCTGATCAGCATTCCGCTGATCCTGGCCAGCATCTACTTCTTGGTGCGCCTGCGCCGTCAGGGCGTCCCGGCGGCGCCCGCGCCGGATTCGACCCTCAAGCCTTCCTGATCCACGCACCTGCCGGGGCCCACCTGCCGGGGCCGCCACGTCAAGCGCGTGGTGGCCCCGCTGCCGTGGCAGGCGGCCCTGCCCTGACGGCGCGCGCGACAGGGCGCTGGTACACTTCGGGGCGGTATGACTGATACGAACCGTCCGCTGGACGTGGTGATCCTGGCCGCCGGTCAGGGAACGCGCATGAAATCCTCGCTGCCCAAGGTGCTGCACCCGGTCGCGGGCCGCCCGATGGTCGCGTGGGCCGTGAAGGCCGCGCAGGAACTCGGCGCGCGGAACGTGGTCGTCGTGACCGGACACGGCGCCGGGGCGGTCGAGGCGGCCCTGGCCGGCAGCGGCGTGGTGTTCGCGCGGCAGGAGCAGCAGCTGGGCACCGGGAACGCCTTCCTGGCGGGCATGGACGCCCTGGACGACCACGAGAACGCGGACGTGCTGGTCCTGTACGGCGACACGCCGCTGCTGCGCACCGAGACGCTCCGCGACCTGCTGGCCGACCACCGCACGCGGGGCGGGGCCTTCACGGTCCTGACCGGCGTGCTGCCGGACGCGACCGGGTACGGCCGGATCATCCGGGACGCGCAGGGGAACGTGGAACGCATCGTGGAGCAGAAGGACGCCACGCCCGAGGAACGCGCCGTGCAGGAATTCAACTCCGGGGTGTACCTGATGGACGCCCGCGCGAACGAACTGGCCCACCGCATCACGAACGAGAACGCCAGCGGCGAGTACTACCTGACGGACCTGCTGGGCCTGTACCGCGCCGAGGGTGCCGAGGCGCACGCCTTCCGCCTGACCGACCCGGACGAGGTCATGGGCGCCAACGACCGCACGGGGCTGGCCGAGGCGGAGAACATCATCCGGGCGCGCATCACGCAGGCGCACATGCGGGCCGGGGTGACCATCCACATGCCGGAAACGGTGTACATCGAGGACACGGTCGTGCTGGGCCGCGACGTGACCCTGGAACCCGGCGTGATCCTGCGCGGCGACACGCGCGTCGCGGACGGCGCCCAGATCGGCGCGTACTCGGTCGTCACGGACAGCGTGCTGGCTGAGGGCGTGGTCGTGAAGCCGCACAGCGTGCTGGAAGGCGCGCAGGTGGGTGCGCGCAGTGACGTGGGGCCGTTCGCGCGCCTGCGCCCCGGCACCGTGCTGGGCGAGGCGGTGCACATCGGGAACTTCGTGGAAACCAAGAACGCCCGTCTCGCGCAGGGCGTGAAGGCCGGGCACCTCGCGTACCTGGGTGACGTGAGCATCGGCGACGAGACGAACGTGGGGGCCGGGACCATCATCGCGAACTTCGACGGGGTGAACAAACACCCCAGCCGCATCGGGGCGGGTGTGTTCATCGGCAGTAACTCCACCATCGTCGCGCCCCGCGTGATCGGGGACGCCGCGTTCATCGCGGGCGGCAGCACCGTCCACGACGACGTGCCCGAGGGAGCCCTGGCCGTCGCGCGCGGCAAGCAGCGCAACCTCGAAGGCTGGTCCCACCGTTACTGGAACGGCCTGCGAGAGAAGGTGCAGACGAAACTGCCGTGGCTGGCCGGGTGGCTCGACCGGCAGGGCTGATACGGACTCCGATGGAATGGTTTGCAAAAACCGTTCCATCCGAGCGGACGCGAGCAGGAGAGAAACGGGTTCCGGGCGTGGAGTTGGCAACCCGGTGCTGTCCTGGGTTGCTAACGAAGCAGACGGAATCCGTATGACGCACGAACCATGAAGGGGGACGCCGACCGGTGGCGTCCCCCCACTGCTGCCGGATTCAGGCCGTGAGGGGCGGCGCTTCGGGCAGCGGGTCCTCCACGCGGCGCAGGTGCGGGTTCAGGAGTTGCGCGGTCGCCAGGACGGCCATCAGCACTCCGGACCACAGCAGGATCGACCCGGCCCCCACCCGCGCGGCGAGCAGCCCGGCCAGCGCGGTACTGAGGGGCGCGGTGAACTGCGCGATCAGGCGGCGCACGCTGAACACCCGGCCCTGCAGTTCCGGCGAGACCTGCGCCTGCCAGATGCTCTGCGAGTGCGCGTTCATGATCGGCGTCATCACCCCGAACGACAGCACGCACGCGGCCGTCAGGGGCAGGCTGCCCGCCACGCCGCTCAGGGCCTGCGCGGTTCCGGCGGCGATCATGGGCAGCAGCACGCCCAGCACCCGCCGCCGCTTCAGGCCGCCCGTCACGCTGACCAGCAGGCCGCCCAGCAGCCCCCCGGCACTCAGGGCCGTCCAGAGGGTCGCCAGGGCCGCGCCGGTCCCGTCGGCGGGGGTGCCCAGCGTGAACCGTACCAGCAGCGGATGCAGGACGCCCACGCCGCTGGTGAGCAGGTTCACGCCCGCGAAGGTCAGCAGCAGGTGCAGCAGCGCGGGCCGCCGCCCGATGAACGACCACCCGAAACGCATGTCCTGCGCCAGCGAGGGCCGGCCGCGCCCCCCGTCCCGGCGGGGCGGTTGCGGCCAGTGCAGGCGCGACACCACCGCCGCCGCCAGCAGGAACGACGCCGCGTCGATGCCCAGCGCCAGCGGCACGCCGTCCGGCAGGCCCGCCAGCGCTCCCGCCAGCACGCCCGGCCCCTCTCCCTGCCGCGCCAGGGCCGGCAGTCCGATCAGCAGCGCCGCCAGCGCCGGACTGAGCAGCCCAGACAGACTCCAGAGGGTCTGCATCAGGCCGTTCGCGCGCGGCAGGCGGTCGCGCGTGACCAGCGACGAGTAACTCGTGTCGAACGCCGACCCGTGAAACGTACCCACCAGACCCAGCGCAGCCGTGAACAGCGTCAGCAGCCACACGGGCGGCGTGCCCAGCGTGACCATCAGCACGCCCAGCGCCAGCAGCAGCGCCCCCAGCAGGTCGCAGGTGATCATCATGCGCCGCCGGTTCCAGCGGTCCGCCAGCGCCCCCGCCAGCGGCGCCCCCAGAATCGCCGCCGCGCCCCACCCCAGCCCGGTCAGGGCCAGCGCCGCCGCCAGCTCCGGCTTCTGCGCCTCCAGCGGAAAACGCGACTGCGTCAGGTAGATGTTCATGGCAAACGCACTCAGGCCGCCCCCCAGCACACTCAGCGCCTGCGACCCCCACAGCCACAGGAACGTCCGCCAGCGGGCCGCGTCCGACAGGACGGGCGGGTCGGGCAGGGAGTCAGCAGGCGGCAGGGTCATACGCCCAGCGTAGGGCAGCGCCCACCGCCGCGAATCCGCACACTGGCCGATACACCCCCGCGCCCCTCACCACTACCCTGCCGGGCATGCTGCGCCGCTCCCGCTGCGCGCTCACGCGCTGAGCTACTTCTGCCGGAGTTTCTTGCGTTCCTGCACGGCGAGTTCGTCGACGCGTTCGTTCTCGCCGTGCCCGGCATGGCCCTTGACCCACACGAAGGTCAGGGCGTGCGTTCTGGCTTGCGCGATCAGTTCTTCCCAGAGGTCCTGGTTTTTCACGGGGTCCTTGGCGGCGGTTTTCCAGCCGTTGCGTTGCCAGTTCAGGATCCAGCCGTCCGTGAAGGCCTTGCGGAGGTACTGGCTGTCGGTGACGACGGTGACGTGGCAGGGGCGTTTGAGGACTTTCAGGCCCTCGAGCAGGCCGCGCAGTTCCATGCGGTTGTTGGTGGTGCCTTCCTCGTTCCCGCTGAGGACGAGTTCGCGGCCCTTGCAGTTGAGGATGGTGGCCCAGCCGCCGTGGCCGGCCTGGGTGTCGCAGGCGCCGTCGCTGTACAGTTCGACGTGGTCGCCCACCACGGGTTGCGCGGGCTGGATGCCGGCCGGGAGGGCCTGGCGGTCGCGCGCGGCGTCCTGCGCTTTCTGGGCGGGGGACTTGCGGGGGGCGGGGCGGGGGCGGGTCATTGTCCGGGAACTGTAGGGAGGCGCGGGGCGTACTGTCAAGCATGAGCCGTTCCCTGCCTGTCATTCCGGAACCCGACCGCACTCCGGCGATCATCACGCACCTGTCGCCGCTGGCGGGCCTGCTGCTGCCGACGCTGGGGAACGTGCTGGGGCCGCTGGTGGCGTGGCTGGCGTTCCGGGACCGGAGTGGTGCGCTGGACGAGCAGGGCAAGGAAGCCCTGAACTTCCAGCTGAGTTTCTGGCTGTACGGACTGGTGGTGGGGGTGCTGGCGTTCATTCTGTTCAGCGCGGGCCTGATCGGTGGGGCGGTGGGGGCGGCGGCGGGCACGCCGGACCTGGGGGCGCTGGCGTTCCTGGGGACGTTCGGAGCGTTCTTCCTGTTCTTCCTGCCGGTGATGGCGGTGCTGGGGCTGGTGCCGTTCGTGTTCATGATCGTGGCGGTCGTGCGGGTCAGTGCGGGGCAGCCTTACCGGTACCCGCTGAGCATCCGCTTCCTGCGCTGAAACGGACTCCGATTGAATGGCTTGCAGAGCCGTTCAATCCGAGCGGATGCGACTCGGAGAGCTGCTCCGCAGAGAAGGAGAGAAGCGGGTTCCGGACGTGGAGTTGGCAACCCGGCGCCCTTCCGGATTGTCAACGAAACAGACGGAGTCCGTATGAGGCATCCGGGCGCGGGCGCGTATGCTGGGGCGCATGCGGATCATGGCTGTGTTTGCGCACCCGGACGACGAGATCGGGTGCATGGGGACCCTGGCGAAGCACGCGGCGCGTGGCGACGAGGTCATGCTGGTCTGGACGACGCTGGGCGAACTGGCCAGTCAGTTCGGGGACGCGCCGCACGCGGAGGTCACGCGGGTGCGCCGCGAGCATGGCGCGTGGGTGGCGGCGCAGATCGGGGCGCAGCATCACTTCTTCGACATGGGGGACAGCCGCATGACGGGCGGGCGCGGCGAGGCGCTGCAACTGGCGCGGCTGTACGCGCGGTTCCGGCCGAACGCCGTGATCACCTGGAGTGACGATCACCCGCACCCGGATCACCGCATGACCGCGAAGATCGCCTTCGACGCGATCACGCTGGCCCGCATTCCGAAGATCGTGAACGAGGTGGGCGGCGGGGCCGCCATGCCGCCCGCCCCGGACCTGAGTGGCGACCACGCCATCGAGAGTGGTGAGGACGTGCGCCGCCTGGACGCGTGGCGGGAACCCGTGCGCTTCTACCAGTACCACGCGCCGGCCAGTCCGTACCCGGAGGTCAGCGTGGACATCACGGACACCATTGACGTGGCGGGCCGCGTGATGGAGTACTACCACGACTTCTACCGCTGGCAGTGGACGAAAGAGCAGTTCCTGGAGGGCCGCGCGGGCGTGGGGCGGCTGGCGGGCGTGCGGTACGCCGAGCGGTTCAACCTGCGCGTGTCGCAGCTGCCGGCGCGGGCCTACCTGGACTGATCCGGACTCCGGGTGAAGGGGGCTGCACCCGCTTTCAGGCCGAGCAGAGAGGCCTGTCCCGGTGCGGGTGCGGGCCGCTTCGCGCTACAGTGACGGTTACTATGTCCGAGTCCATCAGCATCAAGCAGACCATCGTGGTCAGGGCCCGTCCGGACGTGCTGTACCGGCTGGCGCTGGAACCCAGGCGGCGCGTCAAGTGGGACCCCAACCTCGCGAAAGCCGAGTACGAGGGCGAGAACGCCCGGCTGGCGAACAACGCGCTGGTGCGCTTCAAGTTCACGCGCCGCCTGCTGGGCCTGAGTTTCACCGCGAAGTACGGGCAGTTGCAGGCGCCGCAGCGGGGCGGCTGGGAGAGCGTGCGGAACGTGGGGCCGCTGGAGAAGCTCACGCAGGGCTGGACGTTCAAACCCATGCCCGGCGGGACCGAGGTGACCCTGACCCTGAACGCCCGCGTGATGTACCGGTGGATCAGGACGCCCGTCGAGCGGGTGCTGCACAACATGGTCGCCACGACCCTGCTGGAGTTGCAGCGCAGCGTGGACGCCCAGGGCGCGCAACTGCTCGAGGACATGGGCCGCGAGATGCAGGAGCGCCAGAAGGCCGAGCAGAAAGCCGCGAAGGAAGCGGCGAAGGCCGCGAAGAAGAAACGCTGAACCGAGCCACGCAGCGCGCCCCGCAGCTTCCGTGCGGGGCGCGTGCCTTTTGTATGGCCGTCAGCCGGGGCGCAGGGCGTCCAGCGCGGCGCGCAGGGCGGGCGGTAGCGGGGCGGGGCGGCGGGTGTCGCGGTCCACGTACACGTGCACGAAATGCCCCTGCGCGCAGGCCGCGTCGTCCCCTTCGCGGAACACGGCCAGTTCGTAGCGGACGCTGCTGCGGCCCAGGCGGCCCACGCGCAGGCCCACGCTGAGGGGTTCGGGGAACGCGGCGGGCGCGAAGTACGCGCAGCCACTCTCGACGACCAGTCCGATCACCGCGCCCGCGTGAATATCCAGCGCCCCCCGGGCGGCGAGGTAGGCGTTCACGGCCGTGTCGAAGTACGCGTAGTACGTCACGTTGTTCACGTGCCCGTACACGTCGTTGTCCGCCCAGCGGGTCGGGGTGGGGTGGTGGTACGGGTACTCGGCGCGGGTGTGCGGAACGGGGCGGGTCACCCGGACTCCGCGGCGCTCAGGAGCAGCGTGGTGCCGTCGCGGGTCCCGAAGGCGGTCCAGGGCTGCTGCGGGGTCACGTGGTAGCCCTCGCCGGGGCGCAGGCGCACGAAGTTGTTCAGGGGCAGGTCCACGACCGCCTCGCCGGTCAGGCACACCAGCCAGCCGGGCGTGGCCGGGCCGGTCAGCGTGCCGCTCAGGGTCACGACCCGCACGTTTCCGCCGGGGAGCCGCACCCACTCGCCGGGCGTGCCCTGCGCCAGCCGGGGCAGGTGCAGCGCCTGGGGGGTGTCGGGGCGGGCGCGGGTCGGCACGTTACTCTCCGCGCGCCGCCTGGTTCAGTTTCTTGCTGGCCTGCAGGGCCATCCCCTTGGCCTTCTTGACGTCCAGGCCCAGTTCGGGCGCCACCTCTTCGACCTTGCGGCCCTGTTCGCGGGTGGCGGTCACGAGTTGCTGTTCCTGGCTGCTCAGGACGCCCAGGTGGGCCTTGAGTTGCGCCCAGGTGAAGGTCGCCCTGGCGGGCGCGGCAGCTTTCTTGGCAGCTGTATTGGTCGCCGGTTTCTTGGTGGCGGTCTTGCCGGTGCTGGCCTTGCTGGTGCTGGCCTTGCTGGTGGCGGGCTTCTTCGCACCTGCCCTGGCCGGGGCCTTGGCGGCCGCTTTCTTCGGGCTGGCCTTGCCGGGTTTCTTCTTGGGTTCCTTGCCGCGTTCCTCCAGGATTTCCAGGGCGCGTTCGGCGCTCAGGGTGCCGTCGTCCTCGCCCTTGCGCAGGGTGGCGTTGCGTTCGCCGTCGGTCAGGTACGGGCCGAAACGGCCGGATTTCAGCAGGATGGGCGCGCGGCCCTCCAGTTCGAAGGTCTGGAGGGGCGGGGCGGCCACGCGGCCCTTCCCGAAGCGCGGCTGCAGGAACAGCGCCTCGGCCTCCTGGATGCCGACCTCGAACAGGTGCTCGTGGCTGGTCAGGCTGCGGCTGTCGCTGCCGCGCTTGAGGTACGGGCCGAACTTGCCGTTCAGCGCCCAGACTTCCTCGCCGCCGCTCGTGCCGACCAGCCGGGGCAGGCTCAGGAGTTTCAGCGCGCGTTCCAGGGTCAGGGTGTCCAGGTCGTCGGTGGGGAACAGGCTGGCGCTGCGCACCGGGGGGTTCGTGTCGCCCAGCGTCACGTACGGGCCGTAGCGTCCGGCGCGGGCCACGACGGGCAGACCCGTGTCGGGGTCGGTGCCCAGGGGCCGCTCGCCGCTGGGACGGCTCAGGAGTTCCTCGGCCTTCCCGGCGGTCAGTTCGTCCGGGGCCATGTCCTCGGGCAGGTTGGCTTTCTGCTCGCCGCGTTCCATGTACGGCCCGTAGCGGCCCACGCGGACCTCGATGCCGGTGCCTTCCAGGCGCGGCACGCTGATGGTGGCGATGCTGCGCGCGTCGATCTCGCCCATCTGCCGGTCGATCAGGGGCCGCAGGGCCATGCCCTCGCCGTGGTCGCCCAGGTAGAAGCGCCGCAGGTACGGCACGCGCTGGGCGCGGCCACCCGCGATGTCGTCGAGGTCCTCTTCCATCCGGGCGGTGAAGTCGTAGTCCACCAGCGAGGAGAAGTGGTGTTCCAGCAGCGCACTGGTCGCGAACGCCGTCCAGGACGGCACCAGCGCCTGCCCCTTCTTGATGGCGTACCCGCGGTCCTGGATGGTGCCCAGGATGCTGGCGTACGTGCTGGGGCGCCCGATGCCCGCGCCTTCCAGCGCCTGCACCAGCGACGCCTCGGTGTAGCGGGCGGGGGGTTGCGTGTCGTGGCCCTCGGGTTTGACGCTGTCGGCGGTGACGCGCTCGCCTTCCTTCAGGGGCGGCAGGGGCGTCTCGCGGTCTTCCAGCGCGGCGCCCGGGTCGTCGCTGCCCTCCACGTAGGCGCGCAGGAAGCCGGGGAAGTCGATGGTGCGGCCCGAGGCGCTCAGGGCGACCTGCTCGCCGGCGCTCGTCTGGCCGCCCAGGCGGACGCGCAGGCTGCGGCCGCGTGCGTCGGCCATCTGGCAGGCGACGGTGCGTTTCCAGATCAGGTCGTACAGGCGCCACTCGTCGCCGCTCAGTTCGCCCCGCAGGCTCTCGGGCGTGCGGAAGGCGCTGCCGGCCGGGCGGATCGCCTCGTGGGCCTCCTGGGCGTTCTTGGCTTTCTTGGCGTACACGCGCGGCTGCGGCGACAGGTAAGTGGGGCCGTACATCTGCGTGACCTGCGTGCGGGCCGCCGTGACTGCCTCGGTGCTCAGGTTGGTGCTGTCGGTACGCATGTACGTGATGTAGCCCTGCTCGTACAGGCGCTGCGCGGCCCGCATGGTGCGCGTGGCGGCGAAGCCCAGCTTGCGGCTTCCCTCCTGCTGCAACGTGGAGGTGATGAACGGCGGGTACGGCCGCTGCGTGAAGGGTTTCTCCTCGGCACTCGTGACGGTCAGGGGCTGACCGGTCAGGCCGTCGGCCAGGGCGCGGGCCTCGGCCTCGGTCAGCAGGCGGGCCGTCACGCCGCTCTTCAGCCGCCCGGTCAGCGGGTCGAAGTCGCGGCCCAGCGCCAGCTTCTGCATCTGTCCGTCGGGGCCGGACACGTCGGTCAGGCGGGCCGGGAAGGTCTGCGCGTCCGCCGTCTTCCCGGTGACCAGCAGGTCCCACCACGACGCACTGACAAAGCGCATGCGTTCGCGTTCGCGTTCCACCAGCATGCGGGTCGCCACGCTCTGCACGCGGCCCGCCGAGAGTTTCGGCTTGACCTTCTTCCACAGGACCGGGCTGACCTCGTACCCGTACAGGCGGTCCAGGGCGCGGCGGGCCTCCTGCGCCTCCACGAGGTTCGTGTCGATCTGACGCGGCGCGGCAATCGCGGCCTGAATGGCTTCCCTGGTGATCTCGTGGAACACCATCCGCTTGACCGGCACCTTCGGTTTCAGTTCCTGAAACAGGTGCCACGCGATGCTCTCGCCCTCGCGGTCATCGTCGGTCGCCAGGATGATCTCGTCGGCCTCGGCCGCCATCTTGCGCAGTTTCGCCACGTGCGCCTTCTTCTCGGGCGACACGACGTACAGCGGCTGGAAGTCATGCTCGACGTCCAGGCCCAGGCGGGCCCAGGCCTTGCCCCTGTACTTTTCCGGGATGTC
This sequence comes from Deinococcus depolymerans, assembly GCF_039522025.1. Taxonomy (NCBI): domain Bacteria; kingdom Thermotogati; phylum Deinococcota; class Deinococci; order Deinococcales; family Deinococcaceae; genus Deinococcus; species Deinococcus depolymerans. The sequence continues at coordinate 49,067 of NZ_BAAADB010000022.1, forward strand.
CGCCGCACTTTTCGGCAGGTCGCGGATGTGCCCGATGGAAGACTCCACCGCGTACCCCTTTCCGAGGTACTTCTCGATGGTGCGGGCTTTGGCGGGCGACTCGACAATGACAAGGGTTCTGGGCATAAGTAAGGTCTCTCCCCCGGAACGGAGGTATGGGCCGAGCGTAGCACGCCCCCATCACACCTTCCGGTACAAGTCCCCCACTCTACGCCCCGGCCCGGCACCCCCCGCCAGCCTCCCACCCGACGGCCCGCACGCCGCTCAGGCTTGTCATTTCCCTCATGCTAGGCTGCGCTCGATGCGTTCACGGGGCGCCACCCTCACCCTGCTGCCACTGGCCGTGGCAGCCCTGCTCGTTGCCGGTTTCGTGCTGACCCCCAACCTGCGCGTCCCGAACGCCAGCACACCGAACCCCACCCTGGTCGTCCTGGGCGCCGCGCAGTACGCCGGGAAACCCAGCCCCGCCTTCCAGCGCCGCCTGGATCACGCGCTGACCCTGTACCGCGCCGGGGGCGTGCAGCGGATCGTCGTCACGGGCGGCCGCCGGGCCGGGGATCCCTACACCGAAGGCGGCGTGGGCGCCACCTACCTCGCCCGCCACGGCGTCCCCGCGGGCCACGTGATCGCCGAGGAACGCAGCCGCACCACCGTGCAGAACCTGCAGAACGCCCGCGCGACCCTGCCCCCCCACACGCCCCTGACCCTCGTCACCGACGAGGCCCACGCCCCCCGCGCCCTGGCCCTGGCCCGCGCCATCGGCCTGAACGCCAACGTCAGCGCCAGCCCCCTCAGCCCCCAGGTGGACCGCTCGTACCTGCTGCGCGAGAAAGTCGCCCTGGTCGCCTACGCCCTGATCGGCATCCGGCTGTAGCCGGGGGATGGAACGTGGGGTGTGGGTCGTGGGAGAACCCCCCTACGACCCACACCCCACGTCCCCCACGGATCAGCGTTTCAGTCGCCGGGTGACCGCCGCCACTTCCGGCAGTTTCAGGGCGAGTGCGCCGCCCAGGTACACGGCGAGGCCCACTCCGCCCGCCAGGGCCAGCACGGGAATGCTGGTCAGGATGAAACCCGGTTCGATCGGCACGGCCCGCGCGATCAGCCACGCCACGCCGCCCGAGACGGCCGCCAGCGGCACGACGCGCAGCAGGTGGCCCGTCACCTCGCGCGCCGGGAAGCCCACGGCGCGGCGGTACAGGACGATCAGGGCGGCCGTCATCAGCAGGCCGCTGATGGTGGTACTCAGGCCGAAGCCGATCAATCCCAGGCCCGGCACCAGCAGGCGGTACAGGCCGACCTCCAGCACGAAGCCGATGGCGCTGATCGTCACGGCCTCACGGGTGCGTTCACGGGCGTAGAAGGTTCGCAGCAGCACCGTCACCAGCGCCCACGGCACGAGGGCCAGGGACCAGCTGCTCAGGATGCCCGCTCCGGCCAGGAACTTCACGGTTTCCTTGGCAGTGCGGGGGGCGTGGGTGTTGATGACGCTGATCACGTAGGGGGACAGCGCGATGATCAGGGCACTCATGGGGGCGGCCAGGAACGTGGTGGTGCGGATGGTGCTGGCGGTGAGTGCGCGGAACTGCGGCCAGTCCTTCCCGGCGGCGGCCTGCGAGAAGCGCGGGAAGACCGCCAGGACGGGTGAGACGACGAACAGGCCGTTCACGGTGGTGAACAGCGCCTGCGCGTTGAAGTACCCGGCCTGCGTGCCGGAATCGAACAGCCGCGCGTCGGACAGCAGGCGCAGCACGTACACGTTCAGGAACTGCCGCGCCCCGGCCGTCAGGGTGAACGGGGCCATCTGGCGGATCACGCGGCCCACCGCCGGGTGGCCCATCAGGGCCGGGGTGGGCAGCAGCCCGAAGCGGTTCAGGGCGGGGAGCTGCACCACGAGCTGCGCCACCCCGCCGATCAGCCAGCCGAAGGCCAGCCACTCGGCCTGCTTGGGCAGCAGCACCAGCGCCGCGATGCTGGCGATGTTGAACGCCACGGGCGCAAAACTGCTTTCCCGGAAGTGCTCGTCGGCGTTCAGCAACCCCATGGCGATGGCGGACAGGCTGATCAGCATCAGGAACGGCATGACCATGCGGGTCATGAACAGCGCCAGTTCCCGGTCGATGTTCGACTGCCCGGCCAGCAGCAGGTCCACGAGGTACGGCGCGGCCAGGATGCCCGCCGCCATCAGGAGCAGGTTCACGGCGATCAGCACGCCGCTGAACGCCTGCGCCAGCCTTCTGCGCTCGGCATCGTCCAGGGTCTTGTACACCGGGATGAACGAGTTGACGAGCGCACCCTCGGCCAGCAGTTCGCGCAGCAGGTTGGGAATGGTGACGGCCGTGTTGAACGCCTCGACCAGCGTCACGCTGAACAGGTTGTTCAGGGCCATCTGGCGCAGGATGCCGCTCAGGCGGGAGCCGAGCGTGCCGAGCATGACGATGAGGGTGTTCGCCCGCAGCGATTTCTTCGGGTTGGCGGGTGGGGGGGCGTCGGGCGGTCCGGCGTCCTCGAAGGACATGTTCAGTTCGGGGGGTGCGGGGGGCGGACCGGACGGCGGGAGACTCACGGGGTCACTGTACCGCCCGTCCCGCCCGGCCTTCACGGGCCGTTCAGGTGGCGGGTGGCGTTTCCGGGTCGGGGGTGACCTCGTGGGCGCGGCCGTCCGGTCCGATGAACAGGTGCGGCGCGCCGAAGGTGACGTTCAGCCGCAGGGTGTTCAGGTATGCCTGGAGGTTGGCGGGCATGTCACTGAGGGTGAAGGGGGTGCGGGGGGCGGCCACGAGGCGGTACACGCCCGCCCTGCCGGGAATGCGGTCGTACACGAACGCGCCGCGCCGCTGGGCGGGGGTCAGGTGCTCGTCGAACCCGCCGGCGGGGGCGTTGGGGTCCTCGGTTTCGGGGCGCACGTCGATCCAGACGTGCGTGCGTTCCAGCAGGCCCTCGCTCTGCAGGGCAGCTTCCGGCACGGTGTCGTCCCCGGCCGCGAGGAACTGCGCGACGTGGCCGCGCGTGTCGGCAGCGAACCAGTCGAATTCCACGTCCCGGATTTCCTCGCGGGTGATGACGACCTGCAGCAGTTCCTCCTGTGTCAGGGGGGTGCCGGTGCTGTCCGGGTCGGTGGGGGCGCGACTCATGGTCACTGCCCTCCCAGCGCGGCGGCGACCACGTCGCGCGCCTCGTTCATGACCTGTTGCAGGTGCTCCTGGCCCCGGAAGCTCTCGGCGTAGATCTTGTACACGTCCTCGGTGCCGCTGGGGCGCGCGGCGAACCAGGCCTCGTCGGTGGTGACTTTCAGGCCGCCGATGGCTTCGTCGTTGCCGGGCGCGCGGGTGAGTTTCGCGGTGATGGGGTCGCCGCCCAGGGTGGTGGCGGTGACCTGTTCGGGCGAGAGGCTGCCCAGGATGCGTTTCTGGTCGGGCGTGGCGGGCGCGTCCTGGCGGTCGTAGGCGGTCGCGCCGAGGCGGGCGCTCAGGTCCGCGAAGCGGGCGCTGGGGGTCTGGCCGGTGCGGGCGGTGATCTCGGCGGCGAGCAGGCCGGGGATCAGGCCGTCCTTGTCGGTGCTCCAGGCGCGGCCGTCGCGGCGCAGGAAGCTGGCGCCGGCGCTCTCCTCGCCGCCGAAGCCGAAGGAGCCGTCCTGGAGGCCCGCCACGAAGTACTTGAAGCCCACCGGCACCTCCACGACGCGGCGGCCGATGCTGGCGCCCACCCGGTCGATCAGGGCGCTGCTGACCAGCGTCTTGCCGATGGCGGCGTCCGCGCGCCAGCCGGGGCGGTGCTGGAACAGGTACTCGATCATCACCGCGAGGTAGTGGTTGGGGTTCATCAGGCCGTCGGTGGTGACGATGCCGTGCCGGTCGGCGTCCGGGTCGTTGCCGATGGCGACGTCGAAGTCGCCCTTGAGGGCCAGCAGGCCCGCCATGGCGTGGGGGCTGGAGCAGTCCATGCGGATCTTGCCGTCGCGGTCCACGCTCATGAACGCGAAGCTGGGGTCGATGACGTCGTTCACGATGGTCAGGTTCAGGTCGTGCGCCGCCCCGATGGCCTGCCAGACCGGGAGGCTGCTGCCGCCCAGCGGGTCCACGCCGATCCGCACGCCGCTGGCGCGGATGGCGTCCAGGTCGATCACGTCGGGCAGTTGCGTGACGTAGGGGGTGATGAAGTCGAATTCCTCCAGGGCGGCCATGGCGTCTTCGAGGGACACGCGCTGCACGTCGCGCAGTTCGTCTTCCATGATCTGGTTGGCGCGGGCCTGCACGACTTTCGTGACGTCGGTGTCGGCGGGGCCGCCGCTGGGCGGGTTGTACTTGAAGCCGCCGTCCTGCGGGGGGTTGTGGCTGGGCGTGATCACGATCCCGTCCGCCACACCGTCCGTTCCGGTGCGGTTGTGTTCCAGGATGGCGTAGCTGACCAGCGGGGTGGGCGTGAACAGACCGGGCTGGACGCGCACGCGCACGCCGTTGGCGATCAGGACCTCCAGCGCGGTCATCCAGGCGGGTTCGGACAGGGCGTGGGTGTCCAGGCCCATGTACAGCGGCCCGGTGATCCCGGCCTGCGCGCGGTACTCGGCGACAGCCTGCGAGATGGCCAGGATGTGCGTCTCGTTGAAGGTCCCGGCGAGGCTGTTGCCGCGGTGGCCGCTGGTGCCGAACGCCACGCGTTGCAGCGGGTCGCTGGGCAGCGGGCGGGTCTCGTAGTAGTGCGCCACCAGGCGGGGAATGTTCGTCAGCAGGCTCCGGGGAGCGCGTTTACCGGCCAGTTCGCTGATGGTCATGCCGCCCAGTGTACGGAGTGCGGCCCCCGTGCGGGCGCCTGCGGTAAGACAGCGTGAAGTGCCTTCCGGCAGCGGGACCTCCAGGTGACGGGTGACCCGGTCGCGGCAGCGGGCGGCTGCTACGCTGGGCGGCATGAGGGAGTTCCTGAACGACTGGTGGCGGCTGCTGAAGCTGATCGTGGGGTCGCTGGCGATTCCGGTGGTGCTGTGGGGGTTGCTGGTGTGGGCGGGCGTCCTGAGGTAGCTGCCGTGCTGAGGTAGCGGGTGGCCGGGGACCGCTCCCCCGGCGGGTGACACGAAGCAGGGGGGGGTGGAACCGCTCCCGGCGGCGGGTTCCGGTGACTCGTGTTACGTTCGGAGCATGACGGCTAAACGGCACAAGGGCAGCGAGCGGAGCGCCGAGGGGCGCACGGACACCAATCATTTCGAGCATGCGCTGGTGCTGGAAACGGCGCGCGTCACCGAGGGCGCGGCACTGGCTGCCAGCCGCTTCATGGGCATGGGCGACAAGAACGCCGTGGACGGCGCCGGCACCGAGGCCATGCGCGAGCTGCTGAACTCGCTGGACATCCGCGGCACGGTCGTGATCGGTGAGGGCGAGATGGACGAGGCGCCCATGCTGTACATCGGCGAGAAGGTCGGCACCGGGCAGTACGAGGTGGACATCGCCGTGGACCCGGTCGAGGGCACCAGCGTGACTGCCAAGGGCCTCCCGAACGGGCTGGCCGTGATTGCCCTGTCCGAACGGGGCGGGCTGATGCACGCGCCGGACTGCTACATGGACAAGCTGGTCGTGCCGCCCCCCGCCGCCGGGAAGGTGAACCTGGACTGGCCGGTCGAGGCGAACCTGAACGTGCTGGCCCAGAGCCTGGAACGTGACGTGGACGACCTGATGATCACCATCCTGGACCGCGAGCGGCACGCGGACCTGATCCGGCAGGTACGGGCGACGGGCGCCCGCGTGAAACTGATCGGGGACGGCGACGTGGTCGCCAGCCTGCAGGTGGGCGTGCGCGGCACCGGCGTCCACGCGCTGATGGGGTCGGGCGGCGCGCCCGAGGGCGTGCTGTCGGCGGCGGCCATGAAGTGCCTGGGCGCGGAGATCCAGGGGCGATTCATCGCGGAGGACGACGCCATGCGTGAACGCTTCGCCTCGATGGGCGTGGACGAGAAGCGGGTGTACCGGACGAACGATCTCGCGCCGGGCCGGCAGATGGTGTTCAGCGCGACCGGCATCACGTACGGCGAGCTGCTGAGCGGCGTGCGCCGCTTCGGTGGTGGGGCCCGGACGCACACGCTGGTCATGGGGTACGCCACGCGGGTGGTGCGGTTCATCGACTCGGTTCACCTGGAGGACGACGGGGCGCGGGTGACGGTCCGGATCTGATCTGCCGCGCGCGGCGCTTCCGGGCGGCTCGTCCTCTCCTCTGCCCTGTCTCTCCCCTGTTCACGGGACGGCCCTGCGCCCCCCCGTGACGGGGGAGGGTTCGTTGTGGCTGTCGATAGCTGGACTCCGATGGAGTGGCTGTTCAGGCTGTTCCCCCCGGGCGGAGACGGGTGGTAGGGGCACAGGTACCGGGTGAGAAAAGAGTAAACCAATGTTAAATACCTTGATGTTGAACTATTTTCCGGGGCTGCCTACACTGCCCTCATGACGAACCCCACCTCCGCTCCGGTGAAACTGGCGATCGTGTACTACTCCACCTACGGCACCAACCACGCCATGGCCCAGGTCGCCGCTGAGGCCGCCCGCGCCGCCGGGGCCGAGGTGCGCCTGCTCAAGGTCGCCGAAACCGCCCCCCAGGCCGTGATCGACACCCAGGACGCCTGGAAGGCCCAGCAGGAACGCAGCGCCGATGTCCAGACCGCCACGCCCGCCGACCTCGAATGGGCCGACGCCTACCTGTTCAGCACCCCCACCCGCTTCGGCGGCGCGGCCAGCCAGGTACGCGCCTTCATCGACACGCTCGGCGGGCTGTGGGCCACCGGCAAACTGGCGAACAAGACCTTCAGCGCCATGACCAGCGCCCAGAACCCCAACGGCGGCCAGGAAACCACCCTGATGACCCTGTACACCACCGCCATGCACTGGGGCGCCATCCTGGTGCCGCCCGGCTACACCGACCCGGCCATCTTCGCGTCCGGCGGCAACCCCTACGGCGCCAGCGTCACCGCCGGCGGCCAGCCCCTGAGCGACGAGGACCGCGCCACCATCGCCCACCAGACCCGCCGCCTCATCGAGGTGACGGCCCGCCTGAACCGCTGACCCACCCCCACACGAACAGGCCCGCCGCGTTCAGCGTGCGGGCCTGCTGTGCGCTACGGGTTCAGTTCAGGCGCAGCCAGTAGTAGTCGTACTTGCCCAGGATCATCGGGTACGCCGCCTCGGTCACGGGCGGGAAGTGGCTGCCGCCGGCCAGCGTGACCGGCGTGCGGCCCAGGTGCTCCCCCAGGTTCAGGTGCACAGCCTGGGCGTTGCCGGCGAAGTTGCTCACGATCAGCAGGGTCTCGTCCTCGGTGCGGCGGGTGAAGGCCAGCACGGCCGGGTTGTCGGTGTCGATGAACTGCAGGTCGCCCACCGCGAAGGCCGGGTGGCGGCGGCGCAGTTCCAGCTGACGGCTGGTCCACTTCAGCAGGCTGCTGGGGTCCTGCTCCTGGCTCTGCACGTTCACGCGGGCGTACCCGTACACGGCGTCACTGATGGGCGGGAAGAAGCACTGGTCGGGCGTGGCGGTCGAGAAGCCGCCGCTCATGCCGGCGTTCCACTGCATGGGCGTGCGCACGCCGTTGCGGTCCGCCTGCGACAGGTCGTCGCCCATGCCGATCTCGTCACCGTAGTACAGGATCGGGCTGCCCGGCAGGGCCAGCAGGACGGTGTTCAGCAGTTCGATGCGGCGGCGGTCGTTGTCCAGCAGCGGTGCCAGACGCCGGCGGATGCCCACGTTGATCTTCATGCGGGTGTCGGGCGCGTACGCGGCGTACATGAAGGCGCGTTCGTCGTCCGTGACCATCTCCAGCGTCAGTTCGTCGTGGTTGCGCAGGAACGTCGCCCACTGCCCGAAGCTGGGAATGGCGGGCAGGCGGTCCATGATCTCGCGGATGGAGGTCGTGTCCTCCTTTTTCAGGCTCATGTACAGCCGGGGCATGACCGGGAAGTTGAAGCACATGTGGAATTCCGGGTCCTGCTCGCTGCCGAAGTACTCCACCACCTCTTCCGGCCACTGGTTCGCCTCGGCCAGCAGCAGGCGGCCGGGGTACTCCTGATCGACCATGCGGCGCATCCTTTTCAGGATGTCGTGCGTTTCCGGCAGGTTCTCGCAGTTGGTGCCCTCGCGCTCGATCAGGTACGGCACGGCGTCCACCCGGAAGCCGTCCACGCCCAGGTCCAGCCAGAACCGCGCGGCAGAGAGCAGTTCCTCGACCACGCGGGGGTTGTCGAAGTTCAGGTCCGGCTGGCTGGAGAAGAACCGGTGCCAGTAGTACCGGCCGGTCTGTTCGTCCAGCGTCCAGTTGCTCGTCTCAGTGTCGGTGAAGATGATCCGCGCCCCGGCGTACTCGGTGCCGGTGTCGCTCCAGACGTAGTAGTCGTGGTACTCGTTGGGACTGCCGTCCGGGAGGGTCGGGCCGCGCCGGGCCGCCTGGAACCAGGGGTGGTCGCTGCTGGTGTGGTTGGTGACCAGGTCCCCGATCACGCGCAGGCCGCGGGCGTGCGCCTCGCGCAGGAAGACCTTGAAGTCCTCCAGGGTGCCCAGGTCCGGGTGGATGTCGGTGTAGTCGGCCACGTCGTAGCCGTCGTCCCGCAGGGGGCTGGGGTAGAACGGCAGCAGCCACAGGCAGTCCACGCCGAGGTTCTTCAGGTAATCGAGTTTGCCGGTCAGGCCGGGAAAGTCGCCCCTGCCGTCGCCGTTGCCGTCCGCGAAGGTGCGGACCGAGAGTTCGTAGAAGACGGCACTCTTGTACCACTCGGGCATGGCGGTCTGGGTCATGCCCCGCAGTGTAGTTCAGCGGGACGCTGGAAGCGCTGCCACGCTTGAGCAGGCCCCTGAACCCAGGCGCATGAAAAAAGGAACTTCACTGAAAGGTGAAGTTCCTGCTTCTGGCTGGGGCACTAGGACTCGAACCTAGATCGACAGTGTCAGAGACTGGTGTCCTGCCATTAGACGATGCCCCAACGGGGTGAAATCCCGACCGGTGTCGCTTCCGGCCGTCTTCCCTTGGGGGGAAGCGTGAGGGAGTATAGCCACACCCCAGGCGGTCCGTCAAGTCACCCCCCCGCAACTGCGTGCCAGTCCCGCCAGAGCGAACGCCGCCCGAGGCTCGCTGGACCGCGTATAGATCGCAGTTGCCGCCTTGGTCAGACTCTGGTACACTGAGGTGTTGCCGCGCCGTATGCACCCCTGACCTCAGGGTCAGGCTTGCACGGAAGACAGGTATCAGGCTGGCGCGCCATCCGCAAGGAAGCGCGCCCAGGAGGACAGGAGTTCATGGAAGACAACACCCAGACCCCCGCCCAGCAAGGCGGGACTCAGCCCGCGACGGGCACCACCCAGACCAGCGTTCCCACCCCCGTGGAGGAGCGCGAGTACCCCGCCATGACCATGGAGGACATCCTCGCCAGTGAGGCGCAGGAGCCCCAGAGCGTCACCCGCGGGGACATCGTGGACGGCACCATCGTGTTCATCGGCCAGGAAGGCATTGCCGTTGACATCGGCGCGAAGGTCGAGGGCATCATCCCCCTCAACCAGCTCGGCGACGAGCCCGTCACGCTGGAACAGGCCCAGGAGATGTACAAGTCCGGCGAGCAGATCGAGGCGTACGTCGTGCGCGTCGACCTGCCCAACAGCCAGATCGTGCTGAGCAAGAAGCGCGCCGATCAGGACAAGGGCTGGCGCGTCCTGGAGAAGATGCAGGAGGCCGACGAGGCCTTCGAAGTCGAGGTGCTCGAAAAGGTGCGCGGCGGTCTGGTCGCGCAGGTCGAAGGCATCCGCGCCTTCCTCCCCGCCTCGCAGGTCGACACGCGCCGCGTGAACGACCTCGACCCCTACGTCGGCAAGCCCCTGATGGTCAAGCTCATCGAGCTCAACCGCAAGCGCAACCGCGTGATCATCAGCCACCGCGCCATCCTCGAAGCCCAGAAAGCCAAGGCCCGCGAAGAAACCGTCGGCCAGCTCGAAGCCGGCGCGCAGTTCGAGGGTGAAGTCGTGGAAATCACCGACTTCGGCGTGTTCGTGAACCTGGGCGGCATCGACGGCCTCGTTCACCGCAGCGAACTCACCTACGGCCGCTTCAACCACCCCCGCGACGTGGTCAAGGTGGGCGACAAGGTGCAGGTGCAGGTCATGGACGTCGACGGCGGCCGCGAGCGCATCAACCTGAGCATGAAGGCCCTCACCCAGGACCCCTGGGAAGGCGCCACCGACCGTTACAGCATCGGCCAGAAGGTCACCGGTAAGGTCACGAACCTCACCAACTTCGGCGCCTTCATCGAACTGGAATCCGGCCTGGAAGGCCTGGTTCACGTCAGCGAGATGAGCTGGACCAAGCGCGTGCGTCACCCCAACGAAGTCATGAAGGAAGGCGACGAAGTCGAGGCCGTCATCCTGCGCATCGACCCGAAGGACCGCCGCATCTCCCTCGGGATCCGTCAGACCACCGACGATCCCTGGAGCGCCCTGCCTGACCGCTACCCGCCCGGCACCCCCGTGAAGGGCAAGATCACCGGCATGACCGACTTCGGCGTGTTCATGGAGATCGAAGAAGGCATCGAGGGCCTGATCCACATCAGCGAACTCGACGTGCAGCGCGTCAACAACCCCGCCGACCTGTTCAAGAAGGGCGACGAGATCGAAGCCGTCATCCTGAACATCGACCCCGTCGAGCAGCGCGCCAGCCTCAGCCGTCGCCGCTTCCTGGGCGGCGGCCCGGTCCCCACCCAGCGCGACTACGTCAGCCAGGGTGGCGGCGCCCGCAGCGACCGCTACAGCAGCGGCCAGGGCGGCGCTCCCCGCGCCGGTGGCCGTGGTGGCCGCCGCGGCGACGCGGACTACGCCTACAACGCCAAGGACGCCAGCCAGGGTGGCAAGATCAGCACCAAGCTGGGCGACGTCTACGCCGACCTGTTCGCGCAGTTCGGTCTGGGCGGCGACAAGAAGGCCGACGCCACCGAGGCGCAGGCCGACACCACCGAAGACACCCAGGGCTGAACCGGGCAGCGCTCAGGCTACCCCTGAGCCGCCCCCCACCCTGAAAGCGAAGTCCCGGCAGACCCGAGAGGTCTACCGGGACTTCGCCTTTCTCCTGCCGGGCGGCCCGCCCGGGGAACACCCCTGTCACCGGAGTCCATCTCATACGGATTCCGTATGGTTCACTGACAACCCGGCAGGGCACCGGGTTGCCAACTCCACGTCCGGAACCCGTTTCTCTCCTACTCGCATCCGCTCGGATTGAATGGCTTTATAAGCCATTCAATCGGAGTCCGTCTCATCAATGATGCGGGCACTTTTCAAGCGCCAGAGGGGACAAGCATGGAATACGTCTTCTGTAACGCCATTCCTGCTCACCCCCTCCCAGCCTCCCCCCTCAAGGGGGAGGGGTAAACACTGCGTGTTCATCGCTGGTCTGCAATGAAGGTATGAACCTGTCCGCACCATTGATCATACGGATTCCGTCTGATACGGACTCCGATTGTTTCTCCTACAATCCGGAAGTTCACCGGGTTGCCAACTCCACGTCCGGAACCCGCCCAGCTCCTTCTCTGCAGAGCAGCTCTCCGAGTCGCGTCCGCTCGGACCCAGCGGCTGTGCAAGCCATTCAATCGGAGTCCGTATCACCCCATCCGGCCAGCCTCTCCCTCTTCCTGCGGGTCAGGAAGGGTGGCGGGCCGCGGCGAAGGTCTGCTGCGCGCTGAAATCCCCGGGCAGCTTCTCGTACTCGCCGGACGGGTTCAGTTCCCAGGAGCCGCGCGTGTCGGCCCACTCGGTATCCAGGATGCTCAGGAACGTCTCGCGGTGCCGGTCGTCCAGGACGGGGGCGATCACCTCGACGCGGCGGTCCAGGTTGCGGCTCATCCAGTCGGCACTCCCGAAGTACACCTCGGGACTGCCAGCATTGCCGAACGCGAACACCCGCGCGTGCTCCAGGTAGCGGCCCAGCAGACTGCGCACGCGGATGCTGGCCGACAGGCCGTTCACGCCGGGGCGCAGGCAGCACACGCCGCGGATGATCATCTCGACCCGCACGCCCGCCCCGGCCGCGCGGTACAGCGCGTCGATCATGCCGGGGTCGGTCAGCTGGTTGACCTTCACGCGCACCCAGGCGTCGAGTCCCGCGCGGGCATGGACCGCCTCGCGTTCCAGCAGCGCCTCCAGGCCGGGGCGGGCGGTGTCGGGCGCGACCAGCAGGTGCGTGTACTCGGCGGCGGCGTACCCGGTCAGGTGGTTGAACAGTTCCGCCACGTCCGCGCCCAGGTCCGGGTGCGCCGAGAGGAGGCTCAGGTCCGTGTACAGCCGCGCGGTCTTCGCGTTGTAGTTCCCGGTGCCGATGTGCACGTAGCGGCGCAGGCCGCCCGCCTCGCGCCGCACGACCATCGCGACCTTCGCGTGCGTTTTCAGGCCCGGCACGCCGTACACCACGTGCGCCCCGGCCCGCTCCAGTTTCCTGGCCCAGGAGATGTTGCGCTGCTCGTCGAATCGGGCCTTCAGTTCGATCAGGGCCACAACCTGCTTGCCGTTCTCGGCGGCGGTGCGCAGCGCGCCCAGCAGGCGCGGGTCGTCCCCGGTGCGGTACAGCGTCTGCTTGATCGCCAGCACCTGTGGGTCCCGGCTGGCTTCCTCGAGGAAGTCCAGGATGTTCGTGAACCCGTCGTAGGGGTGGTGCAGGATCACGTCGCCGCCGCGCAGCGTCTCGAAGATGCCGCTGTCCTCGTCACCGTCGAGGTCCGGGATGGCCGGCGCGTACGCCGGGTAGGACAGGTCCGGGCGGCTGACGGGCAGACCCATCAGGTCCGCGGTGCCCAGCGGGCCTTCCAGCAGGTAGATGTCCTCGGCGGCCAGGCGCAGCCGCGTCTGCAGGAACCCGATGATTCCGGGCGGCGTGTCCCGCATGACCTCCATCCGCACCGCCGACCCGAAGCGCCGCCGCCTGAGGCCGTCCTCGATGGTGGCGAGCAGGTCCTCGGCCTCCTCCTCCTCGAACTCGTAATCGGTGTTGCGGGTCACGCGGAAGGCGTGCGCGGCCAGCACCTGCCGGCCCTTGAACAGCTCCCCGATGTGCGCGGCGATCACGTCTTCAAGCAGCAGCAGCGCCTCCCCGACCACCACGATGCGGGGCAGCACGCCCACCGGCACCTTCACCCGCGCGAAATCCGGTTCCTCGCCGTTGCCAGCGTCCAGCAGCACCGCGAGGTTCAGGCTGAGGTTGCTGAGGTACGGGAACGGGTGGCTGGGGTCCACGACCAGCGGCGTCAGCACCGGCTGAATCTCCGCGAGGTAGTGTTCGTGCAGCTGCGCCCGCGCCCGCTTGCCCAGGTCATGCACCCGCGTGAGCTTCACGCCCTGTGCGTGCAGGTCCCGCAGGATCCGGCGGGTGGCCCGCTCGATCTCCCGCAGCATGCCCTGCGTGCGCTCCCTCACCAGTGCCAGCGTCTCACGCGGCTGTAACCCGTCCGGGCCGGGCGTGTTCACGCCCGCCGCGATCTGTCGGTGAATGCCGGCCACGCGCACCATGAAGAACTCGTCGAGGTTACTGCCGCAGATGGCGGTGTACTTCAGGCGCTCCAGCAGCGGATTGCGTTCGTCGCGGGCCTCGGCCAGCACCCGCTCGTTGAAGGCCAGCCACGACAGCTCCCGGTTCAGGAATGGACTCTGCGTGTTCGCGACCGTGCTGTGTGTCCGCGTCTCCCCCACCCCGGCAGTGCGGTCGGCCGCCCGGCGGGGCCGCCGCGGGGTCGCGGAGGACGGAGGCTTGGTGGAACGCTCGGTGTTCTTGGGGGGCACAGTCATGACTCCTCTTCAGTAGACGGGTGGGCAGTCAGGTGGGCGTCACCCGGCAGTGCGCCCACGGTCATCTCCCGCATTAGAGCATCTGTCCGGAGGAAGGCGTCGGGCAACCGGGCTCCGCCGGCGGCCTTCCTCCCCCCGGAGGTGGCCTTCCCTGCGCTCACACCGGTCCGCCAGGGGGGGTGGCGCCAGCGACCCGGCGTTCCCCCCCCGGAGTGAAGGACTGGGCGAGTCGCTGCGCCCGGACTGAAGGGTTTTCGCGAACCCCTGAACCGGAATCCGTCTCATACGGACTCCGATTGAATGGGCTGGAAAGCCCGTTCAATCCGAGCGAAGCGAGGAGGAGCTGGGCGGGTTCCGGACGTGGCGTTGACAACCCGGTGCCCTGACGGGTTGTCAGCGAAACAGACGGAATCCGTGTCAGGCGCGTTTGAACAGCAGCGCGGCGTTCTGCCCGCCGAACGCGAAGGAGTTGCTCAGCGCGTACTCGACCTGCACCTCGCGGGCACCTTCCGGGATGTAGTCGAGGTCGAGTTCCGGGTCGGGGTCGGTCAGGTTGATGGTGGGCGGCAGGATGCCGTCCCGCAGCGCCTGGGCGACGGCGATGGCCTCGATGGCGCCGGCCGCGCCGAGCAGGTGACCGGTCATGCTCTTGGTGGAACTGACGGCCAGCTTGTGCGCGTGGTCACCGAACACGTGCTTGATGCCCTGCGTCTCGTGCAGGTCGTTGAAGTGCGTGCTGGTGCCGTGCGCGTTGATGTACCCGACCTGCTCGGGGTTCACGCCGGCGGTCTTCAGGGCCATGCGCATGGCGACCTGCGCGCCGCGTCCCTCGGGGGCGGGCGTGGTGATGTGGTGCGCGTCGGCGCTGGTGCCGTACCCGACGATCTCGGCGTAGATGGTCGCGCCGCGCGCCACGGCCTTCTCGTACTCCTCGAGGATCACGACGCCCGCACCCTCGCCGAGCACGAAACCGTCGCGGGTGGCGCTGAACGGGCGACTGGCCCGCTGGGGGTCGTCGTTGCGGGTGGACAGGGCCTTCATGTTCGAGAACCCGCCGATGGCGATGGGCGTGATGGCGGCCTCGCTGCCCCCGGCGATCATGGTGTCCGCGAGGCCCAGCTGGATGTACCGGGCGGCGTCACCGATGGCACCGGTGCCGGTGGCGCAGGCAGTCACAACCGTGCTGCTGGGGCCGGTCGCGCCGTAACGCATGGCGACGTGCCCGGTGGCCATGTTGGCGATCATCATGGGAATGAACATGGGGCTGATGCGCCCCGGTCCGCGCGAGTGCAGCACGCCCGCCTGATCCTCGAAGGTCTTCACGCCGCCGATGCCGCTGCCGACGATGGTGCCGGTACCCTCGCCGCGCAGCTCCTCCTCGGTCAGGCCGCTGTCCTGCACGGCCAGTGCGGCGGCGGCCAGCGCGAGTTGCACGTAGCGGTCGAGTTTGCGGGCCTCGCGGGGATCAACGAAGGGCGACAGGTCGTCGTTGACTTCCCCCGCGATCCGGCTGGCGGTATCGGCCGGGTCGAAGTGCGTGATGGTGCTGATGCCGCTCTTTCCGGCGCGTTGCGCCTGCGCGTAGGCCTGCGCGCCCACGCCGATCGGCGTGACCGGCCCGAGGCCCGTGATAACAACCCGTTTCAACCCTGTGACGCTCACTGCATCCCCCCCTTTTCGTGCCGGTGTGTCGGCCCGGTCAATGGATCGGGGCGGGAGCGGCAATGCACCGCGCCCCGCCCCTTGATCCTGCGCCCCCCGAGCGTGGGGGGCCAGCGCGTTTACTGCTTGCTCTCGATGTAATCCACGGCGGCCTGGACCGTGCGGATCGTTTCGGCATCTTCATCGCTGATGGTGATGCCGAACTTGTCTTCGAGACCCATGATCAGTTCCACGGTTTCGAGGCTGTCGGCGCCCAGGTCTTCCACGAAGCGGGCCTCGGGGACCACCTTGTCGCCGTCCACGCCGAGCTTGTCAACGATCACGTCTTTCACATCATCAAAAGTTGCCATGAGTTCGTACCTCCTGATACTGAAGTCTGCGCCAGTCTACACGCGGCGCCCATGAGAGGCAGCTGATCTGAACGGGGTTCAACTCGGGCCTCGTGCCGACGCACCGGGTCAGTGGGGGTTCAGGCCGCCGTCCACGCCGATGGTCTGCCCGGTCACGTACCCGGCGGCGTCACTGGCGAGGAACGCCACGACCGCCGCGACCTCCTGCGGCTGCCCGAAACGCGCCAGCGGAATGCTGCCCAGGTAGCCCTGCTGCACGTTCTCCGGGAGCTGCGCGGTCATGTCGCTCTCGATGAAGCCGGGCGCGACGGCGTTCACGGTGATGCCGCGCCCGCCGTACTCCTTGGCGAGGGCCTTGCTCAGGCCGATCAGGCCGGCCTTGCTGGCCACGTAGTTCGCCTGCCCGGGGTTGCCGGTCAGGCCGACCACGCTGGCGATGTTGATGATCCGGCCCGAGCGGGCGCGCATCATGTGCTTGATCGCGGCGCGGCAGGCGATGAAAGCGCTCGACAGGTTCGTCTGGATGACGGCGTCCCAGTCCTCGTCCTTCATGCGGATGGCGAGGGTGTCGCGGGTGATCCCGGCATTGTTCACGAGGACGTCCAGGCGGCCCATGTCCTTGATGACGGTCTCGACGAGCGTCCCGGCGTTGGCGGGCACGGTCAGGTCGGCGCCGAACACCTCGGCGCGCACGCCGGCCTCTCTGGCCTCGTCGGCGACCTTGCGGGCCTCGTCGGCGTTCCGGCCGTAGTGAACGGCGACATCGAAGCCGTCCTGCGCGAGTTTGAGGGCCATGGCGCGGCCCAGGCCACGGCTGCTGCCGGTGATCAGGGCGACTTTACGGGGGGTTTCGGTCATGGGTGGGTTCTCCGGTGGGGCGGGTGAATTACAGCGTGAAGTCCTGCACCTGCGCGGCCGTGCCGACGTTGATGGTGCGGGCGTCGGGCAGGATGCGCCTGACGAGGCCGGTCAGGACGGTACCGGGACCGAACTCGATGAACACGTCCGCGCCGGCCGCCGCGAGGGCCTGGATGGTCTCGACCCAGCGCACGGCACCGGTGATCTGTTCGGTCAGCAGGCCCGGCAGGGCGGTGGGATCGGTGTTCGGCTGGGCGGTCACGTTCGCGTACACGGGGAAGGCGGGCGGTGCGAACGCGGTCGTCTGCAGGTCCGGGGCGAGGCCGCTGGCGGCCGGGGCCATCAGGGGGCAGTGGAAGGGCGCGCTGACCTTCAGCGGGATGGCTTTCAGGCCGCGTGCCTTGAGGGCGGCGTTCGCGGCGTCCACGCCCTGTTTCGTGCCGCTGATGACGGTCTGGGTGGGCGCGTTGAAGTTGGCGGGCTGCACGCCGTCGGTGGCGGCGCAGACCTCCTGGACGACGGCCGGGTCGCCCATGACGGCGCTCATGGCTCCGGCTCCGACGGGCACGGCGGCCTGCATCAGTTCGCCGCGCCGGCGGGTCAGGCGCAGCGCGTCCCCGAGGCTCAGGGCGTCGGCGGCGACCAGCGCGGAGTACTCGCCCAGCGAGTGCCCGGCGGCGAAGGCGGGGGTCAGGCCGGTCCGGGCGCGCCACGCGCGGTACGCGGCGACGCTGGCAGCCACCAGCGCGGGCTGCTGGTTGGCGGTCAGGGTCAGGTCGTCCAGTGGGCCGGACTCGATCAGGGCGCGCAGGCCGGGCAGGACGTGCTCGACCTGGGTGTACACCTCGGCGGCCTCGGGGAACGCGGCGGTCAGGTCGGTCCCCATGCCGACGCTGTGGCTGCCCTGGCCGGGGAACAGCGCGGCGATCTTCATGCGCTCACCTCTGCCTGGCTTTCGGCTGTCAGGCTGGGCGCGCCGCCCCACCATTTCATGGTGCCCGCCACCCAGCTCAGGCCGCCGCCGAAGGCGATCAGCAGCAGTTGCTGGCCGTCCTGCACGCGGCCGTCCTGCACGGCTTCATGCAGGGCCATGGGCACGGTCGCGGAACTGGTGTTGCCGTAGCGGTCGAGGTTCACGACGGCGCGTTCCATGGGCAGTCCGAAGCGGTCCATGGCCGCCTCGATGATCCGCACGTTCGCCTGGTGCGGGATGACCCAGTGGACGTCGGCGCTGGTCAGGCCGCTCTTGGCGAGGACCTGGGTGCCGCTCTCGCCGAGCACGCGCACCGCGAACTTGAAGACCTCGCGGCCGTTCATGCCGACCGAGTCTCCCATGTCGAAGCCGCCGGGCAGGCGGGGCGCGACGCAGCGCAGGTACAGGCTGGACCCGCCGTTCCCGTCGGCGCCCATCACGAATTCCTGGAATCCGTACCCGGCGGGGACCGGGCCGACCACGGCCGCGCCCGCGCCGTCCCCGAACAGGATGGCGGTGTTGCGGTCGTCCTGGTCCACGATCTTGCTGAGGGCCTCGGCACCCACGACGAGGACCCGGCGGGCCGCGCCGCTCATGATCAGGCCCTGGGCGACGCTCAGGCCGTACACGAAGCCGCTGCACGCGGTACTCAGGTCGAAGGCGGCCGCGCCGACCAGGCCGACCTGCATGCCGATCAGGGCGGCGGTGGACGGCATCAGGGCGTCGGGGCTGACGGTGGCGCAGATGACGGCGTCCACGCCCTGGAGGGCCTGCGGGTCGCGCCGCAGCATGTCCCGGACCGCCAGCACGCCCAGGTCGGAGGTGAACTGGTCGGGCGCGGCGAAGCGGCGTTCGCGGATGCCGGTGCGGGACTCGATCCAGTCGGCGTTGGTGTCCATGCGGGTCTCGAATTCCGCGTTCGGCACCACGCGGTCCGGGACGTACATGCCCAGCGCGGTGATGCCGAGGCTGGGGCGGGCGGTGGGGTCACTCATGGACGCACGCTAGCATTCTTTGAACGGCCGTTCAATGAATTCGGTACAGAGTTCAGCCGGACCGACGCGACCCCCCAGACGGACTCCGATGGAACGGCGTACCAACACCGTCCGGTCCGGGCCGAGGCGACCCGCAGAGTGCCCAGGCAGCAGAGGGGCCAGGCAGCAGAGGGGCCAGGCAGACGGACGAGGAGCGGGACGGGTGCCGGGCGCGGAGGGGGCAACCCGGCGCGTGGGCGGGTGGAGGGCGGGCCAGACGGCCCTCCAAGCGGTACGCAGGGCGGGCCGGCCCGCCCCCCAGGGCCGCGGTCAGCGGCCCCCGTCGTCGAACGCCGCCGGCAGCGTCAGGTGAAACGCCGCTCCCTGACCCACCTCGGACGTCACCCACAACCGGCCCCCGTGCTGCGCGACGATCTTCTCGCAGATCGCCAGGCCCAGCCCGCTCCCCTCGAACTGGTCACGGATGTGCAGCCGCTGGAACATCTCGAAGATCCGCTCGTGGTACTCCGGCGCGATCCCGATCCCGTTGTCCTGCACGGTCACGCGCCACGCCGACCCCTCCGGGCGGGCATGGATGGACACCCGCGGCGCGCGGTCCGGCGCCCGGAACTTCAGCGCGTTCCCGAGCAGGTTCTGGAACAGCTGCGCCAGCCTCGGCGCGGCCCCCAGCACCACCGGCAGGTCCCCCACGTCCACCTGCGCGTCCGCGTCGGACAGCGCCGCGTCCAGCCGCGCCATCGCCTCCTGCACCACCTCGCGCAGCGGCACCGGCGCCGGCAGCGGCCGCTCGGCATTCAGACGCGAGAACACCAGCAGGTCGTTCACCAGGGTCTGCATCCGCTCGGCGCCCTTCTGCACGGTCTTGAGGTACAGTTCGGCGCGGTCGTCCAGGCGGTCCCCGTAACGGTAGGCCAGCAGGCCCGCGTAGGAACTCACCGTCCGGATCGGCTCCTGCAGGTCGTGACTGGCAATGTACGCGAAGCGCTCGAGTTCGGCGTTGCTGCGTGACAGTTCCTGATTGGTGCGCAGAATGTCGCGCTGCAACGCCACCTGCTCGGTGATGTCCGACACCACCGCTACCGCCCCGAACACCTGATCGTCACGGCGCAACGGGGCCGCCGCAACCCGCACCACGCGGTCCTCGCCGGTCCGCATGTGCCGCAGCAGCACGTCCTGCCGCACCGCCTCGCCGCGCAGCGCCTTCACGAACGGCGTCTGCTCCGGCGGTAGCGGCACGCCGGTCTCCAGATCCCGGTTCTGCAGCTGCACGCTCAGGTCGATCACCGAACGCCGCAGCTGCTCCATGCTCTCGAAGCCCACGATGTCCAGCGCCGGGCGGTTGGCGCGCTGGATGCCGTTCAGGTCCCCCACGTACACCGCGTCCGGCATGCTGTTCAGGACGGTGTTCAGTTCCAGCGTCTGGCGTTCGCTGTGGTCCAGCGCCTCCCGCAGTTCGCGGGTACGCGCCTCGACCCGGGCCTCCAGCTCGGCGGAGTAGGCCTGCTCGCGCTCCAGCGCCTCGCGCCGCAGCTGCGAGAGCTTCAGGTTCGCGTTCACCTTCGCCAGCAGTTCCCGCGCGCTGAAAGGCTTGACCAGGTAATCGTCCGCGCCGGACTGCAGTCCCTGCACCCGCGCTTCCTCCCCTGCCCGCGCCGAGAGCATGATCACCGGCACGTCGCGGGTGGCCGGCGACGCCCGCACCGCCGTCAGCAGCCCCAGCCCGTCCAGGCGGGGCATCATGACGTCCGTGATCATCAGGTCCGGCAGGCGGCGGCGGATCAGGTCCAGCGCCTCGAGTCCGTCCCGGGCCACCTGAACGTCGTGGTGAGGATCAAGGAGCCGCTGCAGGTACTCGCGCAGGTCGGCGTTGTCATCCACGATCAGCACCTGCCGCCGCTCGGTGTGCGGCGCCGTGCCGTCCGGTTCCGGCTCGGTCAGGGCGGCGGGCGCGCTGGGCAACCAGCGGAGCGCCTCCTCCACGAAGGGCAGGGCGCCCTGCGTGCTGGGTTGCTCCTCGGCGGGCGCCGCGACCCGGTCCGGCGGCAGGTGGGCCGCGCCGAAAGGAAGGCGCAGCGTGAAGGTCGTCCCGGTCCCCTCCTCGCTGCTGGCCTCGATGGTCCCGCCGTGCAGCAGCACGATCTCGCGCACCAGCGCCAGCCCGATCCCGCTGCCCTCGAAGGACCGGCCGCGCTGACCCTCGACCCGGTGGAACCGTTCGAACAGACGCCCGACCTCCGCGGGAGGCACGCCCACGCCGGTGTCCTGCACGGTCAGGACCACGTGACGGTCCTCGGCGCGCAGCGTCACGGCCACCTCGCCCTGCAGGGTGAACTTGAAGGCGTTCGACAGCAGGTTCAGCAGCACCTTCTCCCACAGGTCCAGGTCCACGTACACCGGGGCGGGCAGCGACTCCAGTTCCACCCGGAAGTCCAGGCCCGCACGGTTCATCGCGGACCGGAAGCTGCTGGTCAGGTCCGCGTTCAGGGCCACGAAGTCCGTCGGCACGAACCGCGCCTGCGCCCGGCCCGCCTCCAGCCGCGAGAAGTCCAGCAGGCTGTTGACCAGCCGCAGCAGGCGCAGGCTGTTGCGGTGCGCCATGCTCAGCGTCTGCTGCTGCTGCGCGCTCAGTTCGCCCTGCTCACCGGTCAGCAGGTCCTCCAGCGGCCCCAGCATCAGGGTCAGCGGCGTGCGCAGTTCATGGCTGGCGTTCGCGAAGAAGGCCGTCTTGGCCCGGTCCAGCTGCGCCAGCGCCTCGGCCCGCTGCCGCTCCTGCTCGTAGGCGGTCACGCTGGTCAGCGCGGACGCCAGCTGCGTCACGCACAGGTCCAGGAAACTGCGGTAGGCGTCGTCCAGCGGCCGGTAGGGGTTCAGGCCTACGATCAGCACCCCGGCCGGCAGGGTCATGCCCGGCTGAATGATCGGCAGGGTCAGGCTACGCAGCGGCGGGCGGTCCCACGGGCCGCGCGGAACGTCCGGGAGCCCCTGCAGGTCCTGCAGCTGCGCCGGCACGGCGCCGGACAGGACCGGCGCCACCGCCCACGGCCCCGGGTCCTGCAGGCCGAGTTCCTCGGGGGCCAGCGGGTGGTCGGCCCCCACGCCGAACCGCAGCGCGCAGCGCAGCTCGCCCCGGTCGGCGGCCTCGCGTCCCTCTGCCGGCAGGTACGCCAGCGCGAACGGCAGGTCCTGCGGCTCATCCTGCAGTCCGTCACGCAGCGCGCGGAACACCTCGTCGGTGGTGCGCGCCCCGTTCAGGCGGGACGACAGACTTCCCAGCACCCGCAGCCGCCGCTCGCCCACGACCCGTTCGCTCTCCTCGGTCACCACGCACAGCATGCCGGTCACGGCGCCGGTGTCGTCGGCCAGCGGGGAGTACGAGAAGGTATGGTAGGTCTCCTCGGTGTACCCGCTGCGTTCCAGGAACAGCAGCAGGCCCTCGTCCCAGGTGGCGTGCCCTTCGGAGAGCACCTGCGAGATGCGCGGGCCGATGTCCTTCCAGATCTCGGCCCACACCACGTCCGAGCGGGCTCCCAGCGCCCACGATCCCTTCACGCCCAGCGTCGGCAGGTAGGCGTCGTTGCAGAAGAAGGTCAGGTCCGGACCCCAGGCCATCCACATCGCGAAGCGCGAGGTCAGCATGATCCGCACGGCGGTTTTCAGGCTCTGCGGCCACTGGTGCGGCGGTCCCAGGGTGGTGCGAGACCAGTCCAGCGTCAGCATCCGCCGCGCCATCTCTCCACCCCCCGCGAACAGGCCCTGGGCGAGGTCAAACTCTTCGGAAGGATTCAACATGAGCAACGAGGAGCATACGGGATTGCGCCCTCCGGCACGCCATGTGAATCATGAAGACCGCCCCCGGTCTGCGGGGGGCGGCCAGCAGGACCCACTGGGAACCGGCCGTCAGCGCAGGGGGGGG
>NZ_BAAADB010000022.1:71630-87885 GCF_039522025.1 Deinococcus depolymerans
CGTCCCCCCCCCTGCGCTGACGGGCTTACTCGGCGTCGCTCTCGGCTTGGCCCTCGGCGCTGCCCTCTTCGCTGCTGGCGGCGCTGCCCTGGGACAGCTGCGCGATGGCCTGCTGCAGCGCCTTCTCGCGCGTCAGGCTGACGTAGTAGGAGTTGATGCCGTTCGGCCCGAGCTGCTTGCTCAGGTCGGCGGGGCTCAGGCCGTTCGCCTGGGCGAGGGCCATCATGGTCTGGTTGAACTCGGCGTCGCTGACCTCGACCTTCAGGTCCTCGGCCAGTTTCTCCAGGGCCAGGTCACGCTTCACGCGGGTCTCGGCGTTCTTGCCCAGATCGGCCATGAACTCGTCGAGCTTGCCCTGCTCCTTCATGAAGGCCTCGTACTCGCTCCACTTGACGCCCTGGCGGCCCAGGTCGTCCTGAATCTCTTCCTGCATGGCCTCGCGGCGGCGGTCCAGCAGCGCCTGCGGAATGTCGGCCTGCATGCCCTCAACGAGGTGGTTGATGAATTCCTCGCGGCGGCCGGCCTCGCCTTCCTGCTGCGCGCGGCGCTCCAGTTCGGCCTTCAGGTCGGTGCGCAGGCGCTCCAGCGAGTCGAAGTTCAGGCTCTTGGCGAACTCGTCGTCCAGCGCCTGCAGCTTCTTGGTCTTCACGTCCACGATCTTCACGGTGACGGTGTGCTCGGCGTGCTCGTGGTCGCCGTGCTGGTGGGCGGGCACGGTGATCTCCACGGTGTCGCCTTTGTTCTTGCCCAGCAGCGCGTCGCGCACGTGCGCTTCGGCCACGTCGAGGTACACGGGGTAGGTGCCGCCGTCCTCGCCCTGCTCCTCGATGGTCACCTGGTCGCTGGCCTCGATGGCGCGGTCGGCGTCGTCGAAGGTCGCGTTGCGTTCCTGCAGGTCGCTCAGGGTGCGTTCCAGGACCTCGTCGGTGATCTCGGGGGCGGCGGCGGTCAGGTTCAGGCCGCTCCAGTCACCGAGCTTCACGTCGGGGTACGTCTCGCCCTTCACGGTGAACTCGAAGGACTGACCGCTCTGCAGCGGCTGGGGGTCGATGTTGGCATCCACGAGGCTGAGTTTCAGTTCACGGGCGGCCTGGGTGTAGTGGGTCTGCAGCAGACGGTCGCGCACTTCCTGCTCGACGTACCCCTTCCCGACGCGGCCCTCGATGACCTTGCGGGGCGCCTTGCCGGGGCGGAATCCGGGCACGCGCACGTCGCGCGCCAGTCCGGCCCACACCTGGTCGTATGCGCGGTTCACTTCGGCGGCGGGCACCGACACCTTGAATTCCACCTTGTTGCCTTCTCTGCTGATCAGCTCTGCCATTGGGTCTCCCGTCTGCGTGTCCGGACCTGCGCCCCACAGGGGGGCGGCGGTCAGGGACGCGTTCCTCTGTTGATTCTGCCGTGCCGATCACGCCTCCACCGGGGCGGGGGCGCGCGACATGCCGCCGAACATCATAGTGCATTTGTCCGCCGGCACCTGCGGGAAGCAGCGGCAGCGCGGCGGCCGGACCCACCGAAAGGTCCGGCCGCCGCTGCGCCGTGCTGGTGCGAGGAAAGGGACTTGAACCCTCACATCCTGTGGATACCAGATCCTAAGTCTGGTGCGTCTACCAGTTCCGCCATCCCCGCATGCTGTTCCCTGATCCCGGCGCGTTCAGGGGATAAAGAAGTTCCGGCCCTCTGCATCTCTGCGGGGGGCCGGAACCATTCTGGGGTGGATTAGGGGACTTGAACCCCCGGCCTCCGCTTCCACAGAGCGGCGCTCTAACCAACTGAGCTAAACCCACCGGACCTTGTTCGCCCACGTCCTGTCAGGCCCACACAGCTTAAAGGCGGCGGGGCGGCCTGTCAATCCCACGGCGGGAAAGGCCGTCCCGTCCGCGCGCCCGACGTCACGGTCACGGGCGTGAACCTGGCAACGGAGTGGTGGGGGGAGGGCGCCGCGGAAGGCGAGAGCCGTTCTCGGAAGGGAGGCATCGGAACACCAGACGTCCGGTGCCTCCCCTCTGTGCCTCCCCTCTGTGCTTCGCCGCTGTGCCAGTCCGTCCGGCCCGTCCAACTTCACCCGCTCTCCTGCGGAGCTGGGCCGCCCGGCCATGAGGGCTGCATCCTCATGGCAGCTGCTCTAGACGGCTGCCGCGCCTCCGGTCAGGAACAGGGCCGCCGGGTCACTGGAGGGTCCTGACGTACGCCTGGATGGCCGCCAGCTGCGCGTCGGTGGGGGGCGCGCCGTCCAGGCCGGTGGTGGCGAAGCGGGGCATCACGACGCCCAGCGTGCGGCCTTCTGGGGTCTTCCCGTCCAGCACCGCGTGCCGGAAGTCGGCGGCGTTCCAGGCGCCCACCACCTTCAGGGCGGGGCCGACCGCGCCCTCGGCTTTCGTGCCGTGGCAGCCGGCGCAGTTCCCGGCGTACAGGACCCGGCCGTCCGGGGTGGCGGCGCTGGCCGCCGCGACGACCGCGCCGCTGCCCGTGCCCGCCAGGCGGTGCCCGACCCCGTACGAGCCGACGCCCAGCGCCGTGCCCAGCACCAGCAGGCCCACGAAGCCCGCGACCTGCCCCGGCGTGAACCAGTCCCCGTGCGGGTCGTTCACGGCGCTCACCAGAGCCTCTGGCCGGGAATGAACTGGTAGTTCGCCAGCATGGGCGCGATGACCGGGCCGTACACCAGGATCACCAGCACCAGGGCCACGAAGGTCAGGGCCAGCAGCGGTTCGGTGCGGCGCACCAGGGGGCTCGCCCCGGCCAGGGTCTCCCCGGCGGGACTCATGGCCTCACTGGTGGGGATCGGGGTGCTTTCCGGGTCGTCCACACGCCGGGAGAGCAGCGTGCGCCACAGCACCGCGTAGAAGAGGACCGCCGCGACGAACAGCACGACGCCGCTGGCCGCCGTGATTGCCTTCGGGACACCGAGGTGCATGGCGTCGTACACCGCCTGCCCCGCCGAGGCGCTCACCTGCACGCGCCGGGGCACGCCCGCCAGACCCTGCCAGTGCATGCCGAGCGCGAAGAGCATCATGCCCGTGAACCACCACCACACCGACGCCAGCGCCAGACGGGGCGCGGCGAGGCGCTTGCCGGTCAGGTGCGGGACCAGCCAGAACATCACGCCCATGAACGTCAGGGTGGTCGCGGTGCCGACCGTGATGTGGAAGTGCCCGGGAATCCACGCGGTGTTGTGCACCACGGGAGAGAAGGCCATGGAGGCGTTCACGATGCCGCCCGCCCCGCCGAAGATGAACGACACCATGGCGAGCACCTGCGCGGTCATGCTGGCGTTCCCCCACGGCAGGCGGCGCACCCACCCGATCACTCCGCGGCCCCCCCGGGCGCGGGCGGCGTCCTCCAGGGACGCGGCGGCGCTGAACGCGGTCAGCAGGCTGGGCACCGCGACCAGGAACGTCAGGAACATGTGGATCAGTTTCCAGCTGTTCTGCACGTTCGGGTCGGCGTACTGGTGATGCAGGCCTACGGGCACGCTGAACACCAGGAACATCGCGAACGCCAGACGGGTCAGGCCCTCGCTGGCCATACGCCCGCCCGCCTGCCGGGGCAGGAACGCGTACCACGAGATGTACGCCGGGAGCAGCCAGAAGTACACGATGGGGTGCCCCGTCCACCAGAACAGCGTGCGGGCCAGCAGCGGGTCCACGCCGCGCGTCAGGCCCAGCGACCAGGGGATCAGCATGACCACGACCTCGACCACCAGTCCCAGCGCCGCCACGACCCACATCAGCCACGTGGCGACGCTCATGTACGTCACGACGGGCGTCACGCGGCCCGGGTGGGCGCGTTTCCAGGCCAGCCACAGCCACACGACCTGCCCGGCCACCAGCAGGCTCGCGGCGACCATGATGGCCGCGCCGATGTAGAACGCCGGGCTGCCCTCCAGCGGCGGGTAGAAGGTGTACAGCACCGTCGCGTTGTTCGTCAGCAGCGGCACGGCGGCCGTGAGCAGCCCGGCGGTCATGGTCAGGTACGTGAACCACGCGAAGCGCATGTTCGGGCGGATGTTCAGGTCCCGCACCGGCAGGTACAGCATCCAGCCGCTGATGAAGAACTGCGTGAACACCAGCGCGTTCAGCACGCCGTGCAGCGTCAGGCCCTGGTAGTACGACCCCAGCAGGACCTTCAGCAGGGGGTAGTCGTACACGTTGATGCCGCCGTAGTTCAGCGCCTGCAGCGGCCCCAGCAGCACGCCGATCATCAGGGCGATGAAGGCGGTCACGGCGTAGTACTGCGTGAGCGTCTTGAGGCTGCTCAGCGTGGCGGCGTCCAGGCCCGGCAGCGACGCGCTGGGGGCCGACTGGGAGGGAAGGGCGGTGGTCACTGGGTCTCCTTGGCGCCTGTGGCAGGCGGATCGACCACGAAGCGGGTGATCATGTTGTGATGCCCCACCCCGCAGTACTCGTTGCAGATGGCGTGCTGCTCGCCCGGGTGGCGGAACGTGACGGTCAGCGAGGCGACGTGCCCGGGCAGGATCTCGGCGTTGATGTTCGTGCCGGTCACCTGAAAGCCGTGCGCGACGTCGGTCGCGGTGACGTGCAGCGTGACGGGCACGCCCGCCGGGACGCGCAGGACGGCTGGCTGGAACGTGAAGTTCCCCGCCACGAGGTACGCGTCCAGGGTGCCCTGCTCGTTCAGGGCGGGCTGCCCGCGGTCGTCCACGACCAGCCCCGGTTTCGCGAAGGGCGTCGCGGCGAGGTTCTTCGGATCCACGCGGCCCCGGACGATCCCGCCGGTGTGGGCGTGACCGGCGTCGGTCTTCAGGGCGGGGTAGGTGCCGCTGATCAGGCTGGCGAGCACGCCCACGAACAGCAGGGCCGTCATGACGACCGCGATGCCCAGCCACGCCGTCTCGTAGCGTTCCAGCGTGTGGTGGTCCAGCCGGGCGGGAGCGTCGGGGACGCCCACGTCAGGCCCTGCCCTGCAGGACGCCCAGGACCAGCATCCACAGACTCAGGATGCTCAGGACCAGCGTGAGGATCACGACCAGCGTGCCGCGCGGGGCCTCGCCGCGGTCCCTGTGGGGCGGGCCGCTCACAGCGCCCTGCCGGCCGCGGTTGCCGCCGGGTCCGTGCCGGCGTAGTCGCGCAGCACGTCGCTGACGGTCACGACTCCCACCACGCGCCCCTGCCCGTTCACGACGGGCAGGGCGCCCACGCGGTGGGTGAGCATGGTGTGGGCCGCGTCCCGGGCGTCCGCTTCGGGGGCGGTGGTCAGGACCGAGCGGCGCATCACGTCCGCGACCGTCACGGCCGCCAGCCGCGTCGTGGCCTCCCAGGGGGACAGGCTGCTC
The DNA here is from genome assembly GCF_039522025.1 of Deinococcus depolymerans. Classification (NCBI taxonomy): domain Bacteria; kingdom Thermotogati; phylum Deinococcota; class Deinococci; order Deinococcales; family Deinococcaceae; genus Deinococcus; species Deinococcus depolymerans. The sequence goes on from NZ_BAAADB010000022.1 coordinate 76,927, forward strand.
AGGCGGCTGGGCATCGCCTCGCGCAGGTCGCGGTCGGTGACGATGCCGATCAGGGTCTCGCCCTCCAGGACCGGCAGTCGCCGGACACCGCGTGACCGCATCAGGTGGGCGGCGTCCGGCAGCGAGAGGGTGGGGGCCGCCGTGACGGCCGGGGCGCTCATCAGGTCATGTACGTGCATGGGGAACCTCCATGCCTGGAGGGTCCGGTGGGGGCGTTACCGGGGCATTACGGCCCGCGCCCACCCAGCCGCGGCGTCATACGGATTCCGTTTGTTTCGCCAACAATCCGGAACTTCACCGGATTGCCGGCTCCACGTCCGGAACCCGTTTTTCTTCCACTCGCTTCGCCCGGATTGAACAGGCTTTGCAGCCCGTTCAATCGGAGTCCGTATCACTCGCGGGAACCGGCGGGGCGGAAGGGGGTGTCCACGCAGGGCAGCTCGCCGTCCTTGAGGCGTTCGGCGAGGGCCACGGTGTCGGCCATGGGCGTGTCCCCGATCTCGTCGGCCAGGAAGGACCGGTAGCGGCGGTAGTGTTCGGTCGCGGCGTAGCGTCCCCTGGTCATGGCCAGACACGCCATCAGCCGCTGGTGGTGGTCCTCGCCGATCAGCGGATCGGTGGCGGCGGCCCGCACGAGTTCCTGCGCGGCCAGCGGGCATTCGTGCGCGTCGCAGTGCAGCCGCGCCAGGGTCAGGTGGGCTTCCACGACCGCCGCGCGGTGCGCCTGCCGCGCCGCCTGCACCCACTCGCCGCTCAGCTGCGGCAGGTACTCGCCGTCCGCGCTGGCCAGGGCGCGGCGCAGCAGTTCCTCGCGTTCGCGTGGCTGATCGGCCCGCCGGGCGCCGCGCAGCGCGTGGTGCAGCGCGGCCGTGTCGCTGGCGGCCAGCAGGTCCGGGTGCAGGGCGTACCGGCCGCCGTTCTCGGTCACGGCGCCGGGACTGCCCAGCGCGTGCCTCAGCCGGTGCAGCGTCACCCGGAAGCGGTTCAGGGCAGCCGGGGTGTCGTCCAGGTCCCACAGGTCGCGCAGCAGGTCGTGCCGGTAACGGCCGTCGGGGTGGGCGTGCAGGTACCACAGGAGTTCCTCGGCGCTGCGGGCGGGCCACACGACGGCCGCGCCGTTCACGAGGACTTCCGCCTGTCCCAGCGTGCGCAGCAGCCAGGTGGGCGCGGGAGGGGAGACAGGCGGGTGGGTGTGTGGCGTCGTCATACGACCTCCGGGAAACGGACAGACTGTAAGTATCCTGACAGGTTCTGGCTGGTCAGCGTGTGATCTGCACTTCCCTTACCGGCCCGGAGCGGTAGTGTGTGGTCACATGAATTTCAATCTGCCAGAGGACCTGCGCGAGGTGCAGGCCACCATCCGTGACTTCATGCTGTCGCGCGTGGAACCCCGCGCGCACGAGATCGAGGAGACGAACAGCGTCCCCCCGGAACTGCTGCGCGAGGCCGCCGGGCTGGGCCTGTTCGGCCTGAGCATCCCCGAGGAGTACGGCGGGGTGGGCCTGGGCGCGCTGGGCCGCTGCGCCGCGTACGAGGCGCTCGGGCAGGGGCACATGGGCTTCGGCGGGGTGATCAGCGCGCACGCCAGCATCGGCACCAGCGGCCTCGTGAAACTGGGCACCCCTGAGCAGAAGGCCCGGTTCCTGCCGCGCATGGCCTCGGGCGAGTGCGTCGCGGGCTTCGCCATCACCGAACCCAGTTCGGGCAGCGACGCCGCGAACATCCGCACCCGCGCCGAGAAGCGGGGCGACGTGTACGTCCTGAACGGCACCAAGCACTACATCAGCAACGCGCCCATCGCGGGCCTGCTGACCGTCATCGCCGTCACCGACCCCAGCCAGGGCACCAGGGGCATGAGTGCCTTCCTGGTCGAACCGCAGACCACGCCCGGCGTGACCATCGGCAAGATCGACGAGAAGATGGGCCAGAAGGGCGCCCTGAGCGCCGAGGTCATCTTCCAGGACGCCGAGATCCCGGCCGCGAACCTGCTGGGCCCCGAACACATGGGCTACCGCGAGGCGCTGGGCATCCTCACGAACGGCCGCGTCGGCATCGCCGCGCGCTCTACGGGCGCCATGCAGCGCCTGCTGGACCTCTCGGTCGCGCACGCCAGGGCCCGCGAACAGTTCGGGAAACCCATCGCGCAGTTCCAGGCCGTGCAGTTCATGCTGGCCGAGATGGAGATCGCCGTGCAGACCAGCCGCGTGCTGTGGCAGAAAGTCGCGTGGATGGTCGACGAGGGCCAGGACGTGCGCCGCATGGCCAGTGTCGCCAAGTACCACGCCACCGAGGCGCTCTCGCAGGTGGCCGACAAGGCCGTGCAGGTCGCGGGCGGCATGGGCTACATGAAAGACAGCCCCGTCGAACGCTACTACCGCGACCAGCGCCTGCTGCGCATCTACGAGGGCACCAGCGAGATCCAGAAGATCATCATCGCGGGCGACCTGCTGCGCTGATCAGCCTTCCCGCCACCAGCGCAGGAAGGCGGGCAGGCGTTCGCGCCATGCGGGTTCGTCGTGCCAGTGGCCCTCCCCGACGGTGAAGCGGGCCTCTCTGACGTGCGGGGCGAGCTGGGCGGTCAGGTCGCGGGTGTGGGTCACGAGGTCCCGTGAGGCGGCCACGGTACCCTGCTCGTGGTCGCCCATGTCGATCCACACGCGCGCCTGCGGGTCGCGGCGCCCGGGGAGCCAGCGCAGGAAGGCGTGGTCGGCGGGCCAGAGGGCGGGGCTGAAGACGCCCAGCGTGCCGTACGTGCCGGGGTCACGCAGGCCGGCGTAGGCGGTGATCAGGCCGCCGAAGCTGGAGCCGGCCAGCGCGGTGTCCTGCGCGGGGACAGGGCCGAAGCGGGCGTGCAGGTGCGGCAGGAGGCTGCCTTTCAGCCAGTCGGCGTACTCGTCCGCGCCGCTGTCGAAGTCGTTCAGTTCGAAGGGGAACGGGACGTAGCGGCGGCTGCGCCCGTGGTTCACGGGCAGCGCGGCGATGCGCACCGGGTGCCCGGCGTCCGCGAGGGCCTGCGCGGCCCCGGCGGCGTCCCAGCTCTCCCCGGCGAAGGTGGGGGCCTCGTCGAAGGCGTTCTGGCCGTCGTGCAGGATCAGCAGCGGCAGCGGGCCGCCTTGCCCCTCGGGCCACCACAGCCGCACGGGCTGGTCTCCCCAGGGGGCGTGCAGCACGGTTTCCTCGCGGGGTGGGGCGCTGCGTCCCGGGCGGCCGCGGCCCTCGCTGGCGTCCTGCCATCCGGCCACGTGCAGGTCGATGCCAGCGTCGCCGGTCACGACGTGCCGGTGGGGGGCGGCGCGGCCTCCCCAGGCGTCGCCTTCCTCGGTGACGGTGCCGTCCGGGTGGCGGGCGCGGACCTTGACGCTCAGCAGGGTGCCGTGCGGGTGTTCGCTGGTCAGTTCTCCGGCGGGGTCGAAGGTCCAGCCGGAGGGGTCGCTGCTCCAGGCGCGGTGGTCGCCGGTCAGGAACAGCGCGCAGCCGGGGGGGAGGGGTGGACGGTGGGATATGCGCCAGCGCAGGCGTGTCATGCGGCGCAGCATAGCGGCACCCCGCCGGGGTTGCCGGACTGGCGGCCGTGGGGAGGGGTGTGGGGGGTGAGGTGTGTGAATGTCGCGTCAGGTTCCCGTGAGGGTTGTGTCAGGCTTTCGGGCGTAGGATTTCAGCGTGAAGCACGAGGAATAGGCCGTCCGGCGGAGGAGCGGGCCGCGCTTGCCGCAGCTCCTTCAACTTGATATAGTTGCACTCAAGTTTCTTGGTATCGAGCGTGCCAGGAACCCGCATCTCAGCCAGACCCGACCGGGCCAAAGGAGTTCCGCATGCCCACCGAAACCCACCCCCTGCCCAGCAACGTTCCCGTCTGCCCCGTCCGCGGCAGCGTCATCTACCCCACCATGGTCCAGCACATCGACGCCAGCCGCGCCATCTCCATCGGCGCGATCGAGGCGGCCATGGCCAGCGACAAGGTCATCCTGATCGTCTCGCAGAAGGACAAGGACATCGACGACCCCCAGGGCAGCGACCTGTACGACGTCGGCACCGCCTGCAACGTCCTGCGGGTGCGCAAGAACCCGGACGGCACCGTGCAGATGCTCGTGTCCGCCGTCGCCCGCGTGCGCGCCAGCAACTACACCCGCGGCGACCACCTGAGCGCCGACATCACCCCCCTGAGCGCCGCCACCGACGACACCGTCGAACTGCAGGCCCTGAGCCGCGAACTGCGCGAACGCTTCGAGGCCATCGCCTCCGGCGGCAAGATCACGGCCGAGAACGTGCAGACCATCGGCAACAAGGAAGACATCGGCGAGATGGCCGACCACATCGCCTTCAACCTCGACTTCAAACTCGAGGACAAGCAGGCGCTGCTGGAACTGCCCAGCCTGACCGCCCGCATCCGCAAACTGCTCACCCTGCTCGACACCGAACAGGAAGTGCAGGCCGTGCAGGCCAAGATCCGCGCCCAGGTGAAAGAAGAGATCGACAAGAACCAGCGCGAGTACTACCTGCGCGAACAGATGAAAGTCATCCAGAAGGAACTGCAGGGCGGCGAGGACGGCGAGGACGGCGACGAGGCCGAAGCCTTCCGCACCAAGATCGAGGCCCTCGACCTGAAACCCGAGGTCAGGAAGGACATCGACCGGGAAATCAACCGCCTGGCCCGCATGCACCCCGACGCGGCCGAGGCCAGCGTGATCCGCACCTACCTGACCTGGGTGACCGAACTGCCCTGGAACGAACGCAGCGAGGACCAGCTGGACGTGGGGGCCGCCGCCACCATCCTCGACGACGACCACTACGGCCTGGAGAAGGTCAAGGACCGCGTGCTGGAATTCCTCGCCGTGCGCCGCCTGCGCAAGGAACGCGCCGCGCGCGGCGAACTGAGCGCCGAGGACGTGAACAAGGGCCCCATCCTGGTGTTCACCGGCCCCCCCGGCGTCGGCAAGACCTCCATCGCGCAGAGCATCGCCAAGGCGCTGGGCCGCAAGTACGTGCGCATCGCCCTGGGCGGCGCCCGTGACGAGAGCGACATCCGCGGCCACCGCCGCACGTACATCGGCGCGATGCCCGGCCGCCTGATCCAGGGCATCCGCACCGCCGGCACCAAGAACCCCGTGATCCTGCTCGACGAGGTCGACAAGCTCGGCTCCAGCTACCAGGGCGACCCCTCGGCCGCGCTGCTCGAGGTGCTGGACCCCGCGCAGAACCAGCACTTCACGGACCACTACCTCGGCGTGCCCTTCGACCTGAGCGAGGTCATGTTCATCGCCACCGCCAACTACCCCGAGCAGATCCCCCCGGCCCTGATGGACCGCATGGAAGTCATTGACTTCTCCAGCTACATCGAGCAGGAGAAACTCGAGATCGCCAAACGCTACCTGCTGCCCCGCCAGCTCACCCAGAACGGCCTGAAAGGCAACCAGATCGCGTTCACGGACGCCGCGCTGGAGAAACTGATCAGCCACTACACCCGCGAGGCCGGCGTGCGCAACCTCGAACGCGAGATCGGCACGGTCGCCCGCAAGGTCGCCCGCCGCATCGCCACCGGCGAGGTCAAGCGCGTGAAGGTCACGGACAAGGAACTCGACCGTTACCTGGGTCAGCCGCGCCACATTCCCGAAACCGAAGGCAAGGAAGACATGGTGGGCGTCAGCACCGGCATGTTCTACACCCCGGTCGGCGGCGACATCCTGTTCGTGGAGACCAGCATCAGCCCCGGCAAGGGCCTGGTCCTGACCGGGCAGCTCGGTGACGTCATGAAGGAATCGGCCCGCGCCGCCCTGACGTACATCAAGAGCAACGCCGAACGCTTCCACATCGACAAGGCGCGCATCGACGACAGCGAGATCCACATTCACGTGCCCGCTGGCGCGATCCCCAAGGAAGGCCCCAGCGCCGGCGGGGCCATGGTCACCAGCCTCATCAGCGCCCTGGCCGGCATTCCCGCCCGTCACGACGTCGCCATGACCGGCGAGATGACCCTGACCGGCCGTTACCTGCCCATCGGCGGTCTGAAAGAGAAGGTGCTGGGTGCGCGCCGCGCCGGCATCAAGCACATCATCATGCCCAAGGCGAACGAGAGCGACCTGCGGGACATCCCGGTGCACCTGCGCACCAGCATGCGCTTCCACCCCTGCGAGACGGTCGATCAGGTGCTCGACGTGGCCCTCGTGGGCGGCCTGAAAGCCCTCGAGACGCCCCGCGACGGCAGCGCCCCCGCCGCGCCCGCACCGGCCAAGCGCAAGAGCACCCGCCGCAGCCCCGACGCCCGCGCCTGACGCGCCGCCCCCCTCCCCTGCCCCCACCCGCCTTCCCCGGCGCGGTGGGGGTTGTCCTGTCCTGGGCGGCGCCCCGGCCACAGCGCGGTATCCTGCGGGGAAATGAGCGGTCCACTGACTTTTCTCGTGGCAAGCCCGCACCTGCGCGGCGGGGTCTTCGAAAATGCCGTGATCCTGCTGCTGGAACACGACCGCAAGGGGGCCATGGGCCTGATCGTGAACGCCGCCCTGTCGCAGGGCGTCTCGGAACTCCTGCCGGACGTGCCGGACCGTTCAGAGCCGGCGTGGCTGGGCGGCCCGGTCGACCCGACGCTCGGCTGGTGCCTGTACCCCCAGCCGGTCGGCCTGGACGGCGAGATGCGCCTGACAGACGGCCTGAACGTCTCCAGCAGCCTGGACGTCCTGCGGGCCGTCATCGCCTCCGGGCAGCGCTTCATGCTGGTCCTGGGGTACGCCGGGTGGGGCGCGGGGCAACTGACCGAGGAAGCCCGCGAGGGCAGCTGGATATGGGTGGAACAGGACACCCCGGACCTGATCTGGAACGTCCCCGCCGCCGAACGCTGGCAGGCGGCCCTCGACCGCCTGGGCGTGACGCCGGGAACGATCATGCCGGGCGGCGCTCAGGCCTGAACGGGTTCCGGCACCCACGCAACGGCCCCGGACCGCGCCGGGTGTCTGGACAGGTGGGGACCGCGCGCCCGGAGGACTTGCGCGGCATATGGGTGCGTGCTACTATCCCTCTCGCGCCGGAAACGGCCCGCCACAGGTATTCGGCAGTAGCTCAGTGGCAGAGCATCCGACTGTTAATCGGACGGTCGTTGGTTCGACCCCAACCTGCCGAGCCAGATAGAAAAACCCCGTCAATGACGGGGTTTTTCCTTTTGCCTGGTTCGAGTGATTGGGGGTCTGGTAGACGTGATCGTGTGCTCTACAGCGCGTGTTCTGGGTGCCGTCAGGGAGGGTCTCTATGCAGATCAGCGAACTCTGGCAGCAGTTCTACCTTCACTTGCGGGCGCGTCGACGCACCGCCGCGACTCTGCGGTACTACGAATGCACGGAACGCGTCTTTGCCCGGTTTCTGGAGGCGCAGGGGCTGGTCCTGATGGCGGAGGATGTCAGGGTATCTCACCTGCGGTTGTTCCTGCGGTGGCTGGAGGATCAGGGCCTGAATATTGGAGGCGTTCACGCGCACGCCAGGGCTGTGCGGGCTCTGTTCAACTGGAGTGCGCACGAGGAGATCTTGGAGAAGAGTCCTGCGCAGCGCCTGGAGCTGCCGACACTGGTGCGGGAGCGTATGCCGACGGTGACAGCGGCGGTGGTGAAGTCCTTGTTGGGTGCCTGCCGGGATTCGGATCAGCCGCTGCGTGACGCGGCGTTGATCGTGACACTGTTCGATACGGGCTTGCGTGTGCAGGAGCTGGTTGATCTGCGGATGACTGACCTTCTGTTCCCGCAGGGGCTGATTCGGGTGCTGGGGAAGGGCAACAAGGAGCGCTTCGTCCCGATTGGCGCCAAGGCTACGCTGGCGGTGAATGCCTATCTCCGCAAGGAGCGGCGGCCGGCTGTTGCCGGGCAGGAGCAGGTGCTCCTGAACAGGGGTGGTCAACCCCTGACCAAGAGCGGCGTGCAGATTCGACTCTCCAAGCTGGCAGTGCGGGTCAAGATTGCGCGGCAGGACTGCGCACCTCATGCGTTCCGCAGGGGGTTTGCGGTGGAGTTCCTGCGCAACGGTGGGGACGTGTTCACGTTGCAGCAGATTCTCGGTCACAGCAGTCTGGATATGACCCGGCGTTACGTCACTTACCTGGATGGCGACTTGAAGGCCGCGCACCTGCGGTTCTCACCCGGCGACCGTCTGTGACGGTCAGGTCAGAAACCACTCCGTCATGACCCACTTCCCGTTGACCAGTTTGTAGAAGATGTTGATCCGCGCCTGAACGTGCTGCCCCATCAGGGTGATGCTGGCATCAGCGGAGATGTGGTGTGTCGTGGCGTCAGGGATTCCCAGGAACTCTATGTCTTGCAGGTAGAACTCTTCCCAGGTCAGCGGGGAGAACACGGAGCCCATCCCGATCTGCTTGGCCATAAGTCCCTGTACGGCTTGGCGCGCCTGCTGACGGGTAGCGCCCGTCCCGTTGATGGCCTGCGTCAGGCTGTTGAACAGGTGCGAGGCCTGCTGCATGACTGGGTGCGGAGAGGGGATCAGTTGCCCGTTCTCAATCCGGTAGATGGTGTCACCCATCTGCACGTCGTGCGTTTCACCGAACCAAGGCAGCGCCACCAGTGGGTAATCAACGGCTTTCACCGGGAGCCGCTGCCCGGTGATCTGTCCGTCCTGCCCTTTGGAGAACAGCATGAGGGCGGCCTCGCCGGCCTTCACGCCCGGTCCGCTGTCTTTGCTCTTGACGACAGCCAGGAACTCTTCACGGCCTGGAGCCGTGAAGCCCCCCACGGCACCGTCGACTTCCGTTTTGGGACTGAACCCGTAGCGCAGCGGCCAGTCCTTCAGGTCGAACAGCGCGGCGTCCTGTTTCAGACGGCTCTTCATCCCTTCACCCCACTGCCTGAGCTGGGAGTTGGGGATACGGTTCAGGAGGACCTGGACCTCCGAGTCACGCCCCTGCGAGTACAGGCCCAGCATGGCGCTGAGGATGTCGACTTTGTCTTGTGGGGCGCGGGCCAGGGTCCGCTTGGCGACAATGGCGGGGAACTGGCGATTGGCCGTCACGTACTGACGACCATTCCACTGCAAGATTTCAGGGAACTTGATTCTGAAGTCATCCAGCCTGTACTCGTCCGTGTACCGCTCGTACAGCCACTGTGCCGACATGACGAGTTCCAAGGCGCCCTTTCCATCCAGTTGGACGGGCGTCAGGTCGAAGCCGTCACCGTACACAAACCCCTGGCGGATGAGGCGTGGTGTGGACCCCATGGAGTAAAGCCGATAAGTGCCCGCAGGGCCGGCGTACGCCGTGATGACCATCTCTGGTGTGCCGTCCCCGGTCACGTCGCGGCACCACTGCATGCCCACACTGCTGTCGCTGAATGACATGACGGCCTTCCCACCTCGGGTCACATTCAGGTACCGCATGGGGTAGCCGCTGCTGGTTTCCACGGTGCTGGCTTTGATCGTGTAATCTCCGCACTTCTGCACGGTGGCACCGGCAGCTCCACTGAAGAACAAAAGCGAGGAAAAGATCCACTGGCTCGGTATTTTCATCAGCCGGGATTGTAGGGAAGCAGGTGCGTTCGCGTGCGTTCATGTGCCGCTCTCCTGGAGGGGGCTTGACAGCCGTTGTACAACAATCGAAGGGAACCGGAAGGCTGCGCACTGCGCCCTCTTCAGGTTGTTCAGTTCATCACTCGGTTCCAGGCGTGCCTCTCCAGGCACGCCTGATTTGTTCCGGCGGGGCCGGAAGAAGGAGGGTTCATGCCACAGATCACGCACCAACAACAGGACGCCATTCGCACCGCGCACACGCTCGGATTGACGGATGCGGAAGCCGCAGCGCACGCAGGAGTCAGCGTGAGTACCGTCAAACGGCACCGGGGGAAGATGGGGCTCCAGACGAAAAGCCGCGCCGTTCAACTCGGGAAGAAGGGTGAAGCCCTGCTTACTCAACTTGCGCAGGCGCGGGGCTTGACGACTCAGCCCCGCTTGTTAGAGAATGACCCTTACGACCTCATTATTGAGGGACAATTAGTAGACGTTAAGACCACGGAAATGTCTTCCGACGGATCATGGAAGTTTCACCTTCCCCGTCAAAGAACAAGCTTCTACGGTCAGTACACCTACCCCAAAAACTATTCAGCCGACTGCGACGTCATAGCACTCGTATGCCTCAAGGCACTCGAAGATCCTGACGTTTACTTTCTCCCCAGTGGAGATGTTCCGACACTCGTCGAAATCCGCAGCGGTGGCCGCTTCGCCTCCAGGCGAAATGATTGGTCCTTATTGCTCCCGGCGTCGGCCGCGGCCGCCTGACGTTTTCCATTCCCAGACTCGTTCCCAGTTCCCCCAAGGAGGTCCACTTGATTCACCCCTACCCTACCCCGCTCCCAGTCCCACTCGACGTCATCCCCCCTACCCCGTCCGTCGATTCCTCTCCGGCAGGCCGCATCATCCTCCCGACCGAGTTCACGCTGACCGAGTTGCAGACGATGCCCCTTCCACCCGAGCGGTTCACGGTCACCAACCTGCTGCCCGTCGGCCTGACCCTGCTGGCCGGGAAACCCAAACTCGGGAAGAGCTGGCTGGCCCTTCAGCTTGCCCTCAGCCTGACCGAAGCGCGACCGTTCCTGAACGAGCAGGTCACCGCAGGGGACGTCCTGTACCTCGCCCTGGAGGACAGTCCAGCCCGGCTGCTGAAACGTACCGAGCTGCTGGAACCCGAGACGGCCGTGCACACCCTGGCCTTCAGAACGCAGGTCCCGAACGCTTACGAGGACCGGGTTACGGTGTTACGGGAGTGGCTACACGCACACCCGAATGCCAGCTGCGTCATCATCGATGTCTGGGGTCGCTTCGCCCCGGCCCTGAACGGCAAGGACGATTACGGCCAGGTCACCCGCATCGGTAGTTGGCTGGAACTATGCCCGACAGGGAACGCCTTGAGGCCGTGACAGCCACGCTCGCAGCGTCCAAACGCGATCGGTCAGCCCAATCGCCATCGCCGGTGTGCGCTGGAGG
>NZ_BAAADB010000023.1 GCF_039522025.1 Deinococcus depolymerans
CACAACGGCAGGCAGCTCAGAATGCTGAAAAGTACGTCCTGACCGGGATGGAGCAGGACGGACTCCTGCTTAAGGCCGCGTGACACGACATCGGCAGGGAAGTGGAAACTCTTGCTCGGATTGAATGGCTTACAAAGCCGTTCAATCCGAGCCCGTATAAGACTGCATCTTTATGGCAAGTGCGCTAGCCCCGCTGTTCGCGCTGGTATTTCACGCGGTAGCGGCTGCGGCTGGCCGCCTCCACGAGGTCGATGGGCGTCTGGATGTCGGGACTGGTGCGGGCGGCCCCGACGCTGGTGCGGACGTGCAGGTCACGGTAGGAGAGCTGCCCGAGGGAATCCTGCAGGCGCTGCGTGACGAGGGCCATGTCCTGGGTGCTGGCGTTGTCGAGCAGGACCGCGAACTCGTCGGGTCCCCAGCGGAAGATCAGGTCGCCGCGGCGTTTGTGTTTCATGATGCGTCCGGACAGGTCGCGCAGCAGTTCGTCGCCGGCCTGCAGGCCGTACAGTTCGTTCACCTTGCGAAAGCCGCTCAGGTCGACGAGCAGCAGGCCCAGCGGCCGGGCGGCGCGGCCGGCCCAGCGCTGTTCGAGGGCGCGGGTGAAGGCCACGCGGTTCCCGAAGCCGGTCAGGGGGTCGCGCACGCTGAGGTTCCGCAGGTTCCACCAGCGTTCCAGGGCGACGAGGGCCGTGCCGAGAATCGCGGCGTACGAGAGCGTCACGCCGGGCAGCAGGATGTTCCCCAGCCACAGGGGAATCGCGGCGGCCAGCGTCAGCATGGCGAGCCCGAAGCCCCACATGCCGCGTGCCAGGACGGCCGTGACGGCGGTGGCGACGGCCAGCAGCGCGATCAGCCAGGTGGGGAGGCGGGTGAAGGGCGGGCTGAGCAGGCTGGAGACCGCGCGGGCCTGCAGGGCGGCGCCGGCGACGGTCTGCCCGGTGACGTCGCGGACGGTGGGGCCGCCGGTGCCGGTGGCGGTCAGGCCGACGATGACGATCTTGCCCTGAATGTCACCGTAGCGGACGTTGCCGTTCACGACGTCCCGGAAGGGAATGACGGGCAGGCGGTCCTGGTCGGGGGAGCTGTAGCGCAGCAGTTGCGGTTCGGTGCTCAGTGGGACGTTCCGGCCGGCGGCGACGGCCAGCTGCCGCGCGAAGCTGGCGCCGAGGGGGCCGCGGTCGCCGGTGGGGTAGCCGGTCTGGAAGGTGCGGACGATGCCGTCGGGGCTGACGTTCAGGGCGCTGATGCCGGTCGGGGAACGCCAGTCGGGGCTGGCGAGCAGGCCGCTCTCGCCGGGGGCGGTGGCCAGGACGACGTTCGGCTGACTGAAGGCGTCGGCGAGGCGGCGGTCGTTCAGGGCGGGGTCGCTGAGCAGCACGTCGATGCCGATGGCGGTCGCGCCGGCCTGGTTGAGGGTGCGCAGCGCCTGCCCGTACAGTTCGCGGGGCCAGGTGCCGATGCGGCCGTAGTCGCGCAGGGAGGCGTCGTCGATGCCGACCAGCACGATGCGGCGGTCGGTGGCGCTGGGCAGGGCGCGGTTCAGGGCGTCCCAGAGGCGCGGGTTGTCCGGCAGGATCAGGGTCAGCAGCAGCGCGAGGACCGCCGCCACCGGGACGGTGTACAGCGCCAGCGAGCGGTCAGGGGATCTCAACATGGCGTTCGTTGCCTGCCTCGTCCTTCAGGGTGAGGTGACCCGTGGCGTCCGGGCGGGCCAGCGGGAGGGTCCAGTCGAGCGCGGCGGGGCCGGGCCTGACGAGACGGCGGTACGTGGCGCCGCCGAGGGTCACGCTAAGCTGCACGTGGGTGCCGCTGATGAGCGAGCCGCTGTCCTGCACGTCGCCCGTGAGGTGCAGGATCCGCCCGGAGCGGGTGGCGCGGAACGTGACGGTGGGGGCGGTGCGGTCGATCACGACGGGAGCGCGGCCCGTGACGGTCTGCCCGAGGCGGCGCGCGGTGACCTGCGCCTCGTAGCGGCCCTCCGGGAGGCTGTCTTCGAGGCGTTCGAGGCGGAATGCGCCGCCCGCGCCGCTGAGGGTCACGCTGCGGCCGGCGACGCTGGCGGTCACGGTGGCGTCGGGCAGGCTGCGGGCGCTGAGGGTCAGGTCCTGCATGCTGCGCGCCCCTCGCGGCAGGGCCAGGGTGAGTGGGCGGGCGCGTTCGGCGTCCAGCGACTGGTTGAAGCGGTCGAGAGCGTCGGGCGTCAGGGTGCCCAGGGCGCCACTCTCCGCGCGTTGCTGTCCGGCGCTGACGGTCTGGTCGGCGTTGCCCGGCAGCGCCACCTGCCCCTCGAAGACCTTCACGGTCCCGCTGGCGTCCACGCGGAAGACCGTGCCGCGCACGGCGGTACTGACGACCGGGGTGTCGAGGCGGTAGCCGCCCTGTCCCTTCTGCACGACGTTCCAGGCGGTGCCGCGTGAGAGTTTCAGCAGGACCTCGCGGCCCCGTTCGGTGCGTTCGACGGCCAGGACGCTCAGTTCGCTCTGTTCGTTCAGGCGCAGGTAGCCGCCGCCCGTGAAGCCCACCTCGGCCCAGGCGCCCGCGTCGGTGTTCAGGCGGCTGCCGGGGTCCAGGGTCTCGCCGACGTCCGCGACCCGCGTGCGGCCGCCTTGTTCGATGTGCACCATGCCGCGGGTCGCCTCGACGTTCGCGCTGCCCAGCCCGCGGAACTGCGAGGCGTACCAGGGGTCCGTTTCCCGGAAGGCGCTCAGCTGCCCGCTTCCCAGGTTCAGTTGCTGCGCGGCGCGCACGGTGATCAGGCGTCCGCCCAGGTCCACGCGGGCCTGTCCGGTCAGCACGGCGACGCGGCGCGTGACCCGGCCGTCGAGGTCCACCCGGATCTGCCCGGGGCTGTCCATCACGACGTGGTTACCGGCGACATGCACGGCGACCGGTCCGCGCAGGAAGAAGCGGCCCTGCGTGAGGTCCGCCTCGTCCCGCAGGCGGCGCAACTGCGAGGCGCTGCCCATCACGACCTGCCCGTTCCCGGTGGTCAGGACCGCGCGGCCCGTGCCGGTGCGCAGCGAGGTGGTCACGGCGGCGCCGGCGGGCTGGGCGGCCCAGGTGCCGGCCTCTCCGAGCGTCTCGACGCTGCCCTGCACGGCACTGAGGGTCGGGGCGCTGCCGGCTGCGAGGGCGAAGGCGGCGCCGCCCAGCAGGAGCAGCGCCGTCAGGGGAACGACCCGGAGGTTCGAGTGGAGCTTCGGAACTGCTGCGGGGGCCGTCACCTTCATTGAATCCAGTCTACGAGAAAAATCTGACAATTTCGTAACGCGCGTATACTGAGGGGCGTGCTTGTTGCCGTCGTGGATGCCAGTAAGGAGTACGGTCCGCTGACCGTGCTCAGCGAAGTGAATTTTGCCGTGCAGCCGGGCGACCGGGTGGGTCTGGTCGGCCGCAACGGGGCCGGGAAAAGCACGCTGCTGAAACTCCTGACCGGGCAGCTCACCCCCGACGGGGGCACCGTGAAACGCGCGCCCGGCGTGCGGGTCCGGTCGCTGCAGCAGGATCCGGTGTTCCCGGACGGCGCGACCATCGACAGCGTCCTGAACGCCGCCTTCCAGGACCTCGACGCACTGGAGGCCGAACTGAGCGCCGCCGCCGCCGCCATGAGCAGCGGCACACCCGAGAGCATCCTGCACCACGAGGCGCTGCTGGAACACTACCAGCGCCGGGGGGGCTTCGAGCGCCGCAGCCGCAAGGACGCCGTGACCCTGGCCTTCGGGTTCCGGGGCCGCGAGAACGACTTGGCCGCCAGCCTCAGCGGCGGGGAACGGACCCGGCTGGGTCTGGCGGCGCTGCTGGTCGAGAACCCGGACGTGCTGCTGCTCGACGAGCCCACCAACCACCTGGACATCGTGATGGTCGAGTGGCTGGAAGGCTTCCTGGGCCGCTACCCGGGCGCGGTGCTGGTCATCAGTCACGACCGTACCTTCCTGGACACCGTGACCCGCGAGACCGCTTACCTGCGCGGCGGCACCCTGAAGATGTACGCCGGGAACTACACCAAGTTCCGCGAACTGCTGGAAGTCGAGCAGGAGCAGCAGGCCGCCCGGCACGCCATCGAGAGCAAGCAGATCGCCAGCCTGCAGGCCAGCGCGGACCGCATGAAGATCTGGGGTCTGGGCATGAGCAAACTCGCCCGGCGCGCCAAGGCCATGCAGGCCCGCGTGGACCGCATGCAGAGCCGCGCGACCGCCGCCCCGGCCGCCGAGCAGCGCACGGCCCGCATCACCTTCCACGCGCCGGAAAGTGGCGACGTGATCCTGGACGCCCGGCACGTCACGCGCGTGCTGCCGGGGGGTCGCACCCTGTTCCGGGACGTGAGCGTGCAGATCCGCCGGGGTGAACGCATCGCCATCATCGGGCGCAACGGGGCGGGGAAGACCACCTTCCTGCGGACCCTGCTGGGCCTGGAGAAAAGCGACGACCCCCGCACGCGCCTGCTGACCGGGGCGCGCGTGACGGTCGGGTACTACGATCAGGCGCTGCGCGGCGTGGACCCCAACGACACGCTCTACGACGTGGCCCGCGCGTACACCCAGAAGGACCCGCAGGCGCACGACCTGCTGGGCACCTTCATGTTCCCGTACGACCAGCACGACAAGCAGGCCCGCATCCTCTCGGGCGGCGAACGGGCCCGCCTGGCCCTGCTGAAACTCGCGCAGGAGGACCACAACCTGCTGGTCATGGACGAACCCACCAACCACCTGGACATGGAGATGGTCGAGAGCCTGGAAGTCGCGCTGGAGGACTTCGGCGGCACCCTGATGATGGTCAGCCACGACCGCGCCTTCATCGAGGGCCTCGCCGACCGCATCTGGCTGATCGAGGACGGGCAGTTCTACGAGTACCCCGGCTGGGAGGACTACAAGGCCAAGCACCGCACGGCCGCCGAACTGGAAGCCGAGGCGCTGGCCGCCGCCCCGAAGGCCGCCCCCAAGCCTGCCGCGCCGAAAGCGAAGGGCCTGTGGCACCTCAAGCGCGAGGTCGAGGCCATCGAGGCGGACATCGCCCGCCTGGAGGCGCAGCTGGAAGAGGCGCAGGCCGCCCTGAACGCCGCGCCCGCCGACGCCGACTTCGTGGCGCTGGGGCAGGCGGCGCACGACCTGGAAGTGCAGCTGGAGGCGAAGATGGCCGCCTGGGGTGAGCGGCAGGCCGAGGTCGAGGAGAAGGGCGGCTGATACGGATTCCGTTTGTTTCGTTGACGACCCGGAACGGCACCGGGTCGTCAACTCCACGTCCGGAGGGGCGCTTCTCTCCTACTCGCATCCGCTCGGATTGAACGGCTTTGTAAGCCATTCAATCGGAGTCCGTATGACCGCCGGGAGGCTGGGGGGCAGCTGGACGGGTCCGGCCTTCCCGGACAGCGCTTCGCTGGACAGTGCCCCCCCCGGCCGGTGCTTACGAATCTCACCCGGGCCGCCCTATCCTGAGTCCGGAAGTCAGGATTATGACCAGCCCCCACCCCCAGACCCCCCCGGCCACCGCCCCCACCGCCGCGCACGCCCGCTCGCTGCACCGGGCAGCCGAGGCGTTCCTGGCGCACACCCACCCCCGCGCCCCGCTGCGCCTGAACCGCGTGACCCTGCACGGCGTCACCTACGCTGCCGCGCCGGACCCGGCCGCGCTGCGCCTGAACCGCGCGCTGGCCGAGGAAGTCGTGATGGTCGCCCTGGCCCCCGCCGAGGCCGCCCACCTGAGCGGCACGCCCACCCCCGACGGCGGCCGGGACGCCCGCATGCTCCTCGACTGCGCCCTGACCGACCCGGACGAACGCGACACCCTGGACGCCTACCTGAGCGTCCTGCGGGGCCGCACCCGCGCCAGACTCCGCCGCGCCTGGACCGAGATCGAGGTCCTGGCCGCCGGACTGCGCGAACACGGCGAACTGGACGCCGCGCAGGTCGCGCACCGCGTCGCCTGCGCCCAGGGCATCCGCGCCAGCCTGCTCAACTGAAGCCGGGGTCCGTGTGAAACAAATGAGGGACTGCAGCCGCCACGCAAGTGTCGGAGGGAACCGCAGTCCGCTCCAGCAGCCCAAAAAGCGGCTGGAACGCAGAAAACAGACCCGTTTACTCGGAATCCGCCCCTTCCCTTCACCGTGCAGCGCAGCTCACCATCCCCCGCCCACACGGGCCGCACGCTGAAGGCAGGAGGGTCCCATGAACGACGACACCCAGAGCATGGTCAGCCGCTGCGACGCCACCACCTGCCGCTTCAACGAGGACATGAACTGCACCGCCGGCCAGATCGAGGTCAGCATGAGCGGCCAGACCGCCCAGTGCCTCACCTTCGCCCCGGCCGACGCCATGAACGAAAGCCAGAGCGCCCGCGCCGACAACTGAACGCAACAGACCCTGTACAGAAGCGGGCCGGACGCCTCCCATAGGGGCGTCCGGCCCGTTTCTATCCGAGCAAGAGTTTCCACACCTGTTGGAGCCGTGTGCCACACGACGTCATGAGGGCGCGGAGAAGGAGAAACGTCGGTCAGCACGTCATTTTCCCCCTTGCGTCTTGGAGAGAACTTTTAGCCGTGACAAGCCCTTCTCAGCCTGAACAGCCCGGAGACAAGCATCGGGCGGTCGAACAACGAGAAGGCGAGAGACGCCGGATGTCGTGTGGTACGGGGCGCAAGGAACAGATACGCGCAGAATGCTGTGCTGACCGACAAAAATCCGTGTAGGGCCGTGATTGGCAGCGTTCTGGAGGGCATCTCGTGCCGCCTGGAAACTCTTGATCCGAGCGGCCGGACCTTCACCACTCGCGGTTGCGTCAGGTGCGTGTGGTGAAGGGTCCGTATAAGCAATGGTGGGGCCAGATTCATAACTTCAGGGCAGACCAGCGATGAACACGCCGCGTCTACCCCTCCCCCTTGAGGGGGGAGGCGGGGAGGGGGTGAGCAGGAATGGCGTGACGACGTTGTCGATGCCTGTCCCCTCTGGTGCTTGAACAGTGTCCGTACCATTGGTCATACGGACTGCCGTTTGTTTCGCCAACAATCCTGAGCTTCACCGCCTCTGCCGGCTTCACGTCCGGAGGGGCGTGTTATACGGACTCCGATTGAATGGCTTACAAAGCCGTTCAATCCGAGCGGATGCGAGAAGGAGCAAAACGGGTTCCGGACGTGGAGTTGACAGATCGGTGGTGTTCCGATCTGTGAACGAAACAAACGGAATCCGTTTTGCTCCCGCTGTGCGGGGCAGCTCTACGAGTCGCTTCGCTCGGATTGAATGGGCTACAAAGGCCATTCAATCGGGGTCCGTATCAGATTTTCAGCTCGCCCTGTGGCGTGACGTTCAGGTCCTGCGCGAGTTCGCGGGACGCCTGCTGCCGCTCGCGGTCCAGGTACGTCTGCGCCTGCGCGACCTCCTTGTCCAGCACCTGCATGGTGTCCTGGAAGCGTTCCAGCGCCTGCTGCCGGTACGAGCTGATGGCGTCCAGCGCGCCGTACACGTCCCGGAACGCCGCCTGGATGATCTGCGGGTCCACGGTGGCGCTGCCCGCCTGCCGCTGGATCTCGGTGCTCTGCTGGCGCAGCAGGCTGGCGGTCGAGCCGATCATCTTGCCGGTCGTGTCGTTCAGGGCCGTCACCTGACCCAGCACGGCCTGTTGCGTCCCGAGGGCCTGCGAGACCATCAGCGCGGTCTTCAGGGCGCTGACGGTGGTGGTCGTGGCGCGGTCCACGCCCTTGATCAGTTCGAGGTTGTTGCGCCGCACGAGGTCCAGCGCCAGGTAGCCCTGGATGCTGACGGCCAGCTGGGTCAGCAGGTCCGTCACGCGCTGCCGCACCGCGAACAGCAGTTCCTCGCTGACCATGCGGGCCTTGTCGGGGTCGGTGGCCTGCAACTCCTGGAGGCGCTGCGTGAGGGCCTCGTCCACGGCCTTCCCGACGTGCGCGTACTGCCGGAGTTTCTGCATGGTGTCCCACAGGTGCACCTTCTCGGTCTCGATGGTGGCGTTGTCGCGGCGCAGTTCGTCCTGACCGCGGTACAGCGCCTCCAGGATGCCGTTCAGGTGCGACTGCGCGCTCTGGTACTTGTCCAGGGCGTTCTGCACCTTCTTCCCGCCGGGCAGCAGGCCCAGGAAGCGGCGGGGCGTGGCCGCGCGGCTGGGGTCCAGGTCCTCGACGGTGCGGCGCAGGTCGGTCAGGCCGCGCAGGATGTCGCTGCCCTCGGCGAGTGCGCCGACCTTGGTGGCGCGCAGCGGGCGGTCCAGCATGCGGTTGCTGCTCTGCGCGGCGGCCCGCTGTTCGGGCAGGCCGAGTTCATGCACGGCGTCCAGCTTGCGTTTGAATTCCGGGGTGTGCGCCCCGGCGCTCAGGACGTCCTGAGCGAAGGCGCGGGCCATCTGGTCGAGCCGTGCGCGGTCCTCGGCGGACAGTGGCACCATCTCCGGCGCTTCCTGCGCCCGCACGGCCGGGACGGCGTCCGGCGCTTTCAGCAGGGAATCGGGGGGAGTCAGCGGACCGGAAGTACCATCGCTCATGCCCCCCATTACGCACCCCATGCGTGAGGAGTTGCATCCGGCAGAAGGCGTATGTCCACAGATTCCCGGCCGGGGTACGCTGCGCGTCGATGCCCACACCGCCCAACGTGACCCTGCCCGTCCTGACCCTGCGTGACCGCCGTGACGACGACCTGCCCACCCTCTGGCGCTGGCTGCATGCCGAGAGCGGCCCGGAATGGAAACGCTGGGACGCCCCGTACTTTCACGCGGGCAGCGGGCCGTCCACGCTGTCCCTGACGGACTTCACGGCCCGCGAGCGTGGTCGTGCGCCCGATCCGCACGGGCAGATCATCGCGCTCAGCGGCGCGTGTATCGGGCAGGTCACCCGCCACGAGGAAGCCCCGGCGGGCGGCGGCTGGTGGGAGCTGGGCCTGCTGATCTTCGACCCCCGGCACTGGGGCGGCGGGCTGGGCACGCGGGCGCTGGACCTGTGGGCGGCGGCGACCTTCGAGCAGACGGACGCGCACGTCCTGACCCTGACCACCTGGGGCGGCAACGAACGCATGGTGCGGGCCGCCGCCCGCGCCGGTTTCCGCGAGTGCGCCCGCATCCCGCAGGCCCGCGCTTGGGCCGGGCAGCGCTGGGACAGCGTGAAACTCGCGCAGGTGCGGACCGACCGGGCCGCTGGTCAGGCGCCCTGACAGACCGGCATGAAACAGCGGGCCGCCTCACACGCGGCCCGCTGTTCCGTGAGCCGGTGGGGGGCGTTCAGTTTTCCAGCGTGACCGGGTAATCGGTGGCGACGATGCTCACGCCCGCTCCGTTGAAGTAGGCGCGGATGGTGTACTCCCCGGCAGGCAGGGCCTTGCCGTCGCTGCCCCGGCCGTTCCAGCGGACGCTCTGCACGTCCATGGTCTCGCCGGGCGCGACGTTCGTGACGACCAGCTGCATGGTGCAGACCGTGTTCGTGGGGTTGGCGCGCACGACCTTGCCGGCGGCGTTCAGGACCTCGAAGCGTACGTCGCAGGCTCCGTGCTGCAACTCGATGGGGTTCTCGCCCTCGTTGGTCAGGTTGAAGGTCCAGGTGGTGTCCTGCCCGCCGCGCAGGCTGGCGGGGCCGCTCAGGTTGGCGCTGTGCGGGGTGGTCAGCGCGGGGTTCAGGGCCGGCCGGGCCGGGGTGGTGGGTGCCGGAGTGACGGGTGCCGGAGTGACGGGTGCTGGGGTGCTGGGCGCGGGCGTGGTGGGGGCCGGCGCGGCGCTGCGGGGCGGCAGGGCCGGAATGGTGAAGATGCTCACCTGGGCCTGGGCGGACAGCGTGCCGAGCAGGGCGATGGACAGCAGGGCCGTGCGGATGCGGGGCGTCATGCCCTTCACTGTGCGCGGCCCTGCCTGACGCCGGGTGAGGAACCCCGAGCGAACCTTCAGGGAAGGCGTGGGGTGCGGTGTGTGGTGGGGGTGGGATCAGCGCAGCAGGCGCAGCACGCCGCCGTACAGTGCCAGGAACTGCGGGTCGTTCAGGGGGCGGGCGTCGTTCCAGGTGGCGCTCACGCAGTACGTGCGCCCCGCCGGGGTGGTGACCTGGGTGGTCAGGTTCAGCACGCCGGGTTCGCTGCCGCCCTTGAAGCTGACGCTGCGGAACTCGGCGGGGTCGGCCACGCCGGGGTTCAGCTGCGTCTCCTTCAGCGCGGCAACCTCACCCATCAGGCGGCACAGACGCCCCGTGCTGGCGAACCATTCCACGTCCCGCGCCAGGGGACCGCCCGCGAACGCCGAGGTGGCGGGCAGCGGGGCCACGCGCGCCCGGTCCAGCACCGCCCGCCGCGCCGGGACGTTCAGGACGGCGGCGCGGTACTCCGCGAGCAGCGCGGCGTTCGCGGGGTTCTTCAGCGCGAAGGCCTCGCGGGTGCCCGGCATGGGCCGCTGACCGAACCGGGCCTCCACGCCCGCGCGGCCCACGGCGTTCAGCAGCAGGTCCGTGGCGGTGTTGTCGCTCTGCGAGATCATGCGCGCCGCGAGGTCCCGCAGCGTGTACCGGCTGCCGGTCGGCGCGTCCTGCAACGTGCCGCTGGGGAGGCTGCGGTCGGCGTCCGTCAGGGTCAGTTCGTCGGTCCAGGCACGCTGCCCGGCGCTGACCTGCGCCTGCAACTCGGCCAGGATCGCCAGTTTGAAGGTGGACCCGACCGCCAGCGGCCGCGCCGCGTTCAGGGCGACGAGCGGGGCGCCGCCCTGAACGCCCACCTCCTGCACCAGCAGGCTGACCTGTCCGGGCAGCGCGGCGAACGCGGCGCGCGCCTCGTCGGGCGAGCCGAAGGTCACTTCTGGCGTGACGGGTGCGACGACCAGCGCGGTCACGCGGCCCTGAGCGTCCAGCGTGAACTGCCGGACGGTCAGCGGGCCGTTCTCGAAGATCAGGGTGGCGCCGGTCGCGCTGAGTTGCACGTCCTGAAGCGGGCCGTACTGGGCGCGCAGGCCCTCCAGGAAGGACTGCAACTGCGCTGCGGGCAGCGCCTCCAGGAACGCCGGGGAGAACAGCGCCGGGTCCAGCGGTCCCCCGAAGATGCGCTTCAGCAGCTCACGCGGCGAGCCGGTCCCGGTCGCGTCCGTGGTCGCCACCAGCGGCGTGAAGCGCAGGCCCGTGAAACGTCCCTGGTCGTCCAGCGCGGCCTGCACGCCCAGTTGCCCCTTCTCGAACACGGCCACGGCCATTCCGCCCTGCATCTCGGTGCGCTGGAAGGCGCCCAGCTGCGCGCGCAGGCCGTCCAGCGCCGTCTGAAGCTGCGCGGCACTCAGGACCGCCTGGAGGTCCGGGGCCAGCCACGCCGCCTGCACCGGCCCGCCGAACAGCCGCGTCACGGCAGCCGGGATGTCCGGGGTGGCCTGCGCCTGCGCGGACGCCAGCAGGGAGACGCTCAGGAACACCGGGGCACGCCAGGAAGGTCGCATGGCACCCGGTACGCGGCCCGCCGGGTCCGGGTTCCGCGCCTCTATACTTCTGGGCATGATCGACGCGGCCCAGATAGACCACCTCGCGCAGCTTGCCCGGCTGCACCTGACCCCGGAGGAACGCACCGCCATGCAGGGCGACCTGACCCGCGTGCTGGGGTACTTCGAGCAGCTGAACGAGGTGGACACCAGCGGCGTGCAGGAAATGCAGCGCCCGGTCGACCTCGTGAACGTCCTGCGCGACGACGTGCCCGGCGCGGTCTTCCCGCAGGCCGCCGTGACCGCCCTCGCCCCCGAGAGCATGCCCGACGGTCACATCCGCGTTCCCCGCACCGTGGAGGCCGACTGATGTTAGACCTGAAATTCATCCGTGAGAACGCCGGGGCTGTCAGGCACGCCGCGCAGGTCAAGGGCGTGAGCATCGACATCGACGAGCTGCTGCGCGTGGACCGCGAACTGGTGGACCTGAAGCAGCGCGTGGAGGCCATGCAGGCCGAACGCAACGCCAACGCGAAACTCGTGCCGAAAGCCAGCCCGGAGGAACGCCCGGCGCTGATCCAGAAAGGCAAGGACCTCGCCGAGGAGATCAGGGGCCTGGAACCCGCCCTGCGCGCCCACGAGGACAGCCTGAAGGTCATGCTGCTGCGCGTCCCGAACATCCCGCACGCGTCCGTGCCGGTCGGGCGTGACGACAGCGAGAACGTCGAACTGCGCCGCGAGGGACAACTGCCCGAGTTCGACTTCACGCCGCTGGACCACGTGGACCTGCTGGAGAAACAGGGCTGGAGCGACCCAGAGCGCGTGGCCCGCGTGTCCGGCAGCCGCAGCTACCTGCTGAAGGGCGAGGCGGTCATGCTGGAGATGGCGGTGCTGATGTTCGCCATGGACTTCCTGGCCGGGCGGGGCTTCACGCCGCTGTCCACCACCGCCCTGGCCCGCCCCGAGGCGTTCGTGGGCAGCGGGCACTTCCCCGGCGGGGAGGACCAGGTGTACCGGATCGAGGGCGACGACCTGATGCTGGCCGGGACCGCCGAGGTGCCCGTGAACAGCCTGTACGCCGGAGAGCAGCTGCACCACGAGCAGCTGCCGATCACGTTCGCCGCGATCAGCGCCGCGTTCCGCAGCGAGGCCGGATCGGCCGGGCGGGACGTGCGCGGACTGATCCGCGTGCACGAGTTCCGCAAGGTCGAGCAGTACGTGCTGTGCGAGGCCAGCGAGGAAATCGGCCTGGAGTGGTTCGCGAAGATCCTGGCGAACGCCGAGGCGCTCCTGACGGCCCTGGAACTCCCGTACCGCGTCGTGCAGAACTGCACCGGCGACATGGGTGCCGGCAAGGTCCTGATGTACGACATCGAAACCTGGGTGCCCAGCGAGCAGGTGTACCGCGAGACGCACTCCTGCTCGTACCTGGGCGACTGGCAGGCCCGCCGCACCGGCCTGCGCTACCGCGACGCGGGCGGCAAACTGGTCTTCGCGCACACCCTGAACAACACGGGCGTCGCCGCGCCCCGCATCCTGGTGCCGCTGCTGGAAAACCACCAGCAGGCCGACGGGACCATCCGCATTCCCGAGGCGCTGCGCCCCTACCTGGGCGGCAAGGCCGTGATCGGGCAGCCCGTCCGCTGACCGGCGGGAACGTGGCGCGCGGCGTGCGGTGGCCGGCGCGGACGGGCAGCGCTACACTGCGCTGCATGACACAGCCCCTGACGGACCCGGCGGTGCTGGCCGTGATGGGCGCCACGCCCGACGACGTGCGCGCCCGCCTCACCAAGGAACTCGACCGCTTCAAGGCCCAGCTGCGCACCCGCCACGCCGACTGGACGCGCGTGCAGCCGGGCCGCGAGTGGAGCCCCGCCCAGGACGCCGAGCACGTCATCCTGATCAACGACTCCATCTCGCGCGGCGTGACGCTGCTGCTCTCGGACCGGGAACTGCGGCCCTCGCCCCGCGCGCCCGGCGAGACCACCCCGGACGGCCGCCGCGTCGCCCCGCCCCACACCCGCCCCAGCGACACCGGGCTGGCCTGGGAGGACCTGGACACCCGCTGGGCGCAGAGCCGCGCCGGACTGGAACGCACCGCCGCTGACCTGCGCCCCACGCCGGGCCGCACGCTGTGGCACCCGTTCTTCGGGGAACTGGACGCCATGGACTGGATGCGCATGGTCGCCATTCACCTGAACAACCACCGCAAGCAGCTGGAAGCCAGTGCCAGCGCATGAGCGACCCCACCACTTCACCTGCCAGTACCCGCACGGACAAGGGCGTGCGTGGCTTCGAACTGGACATCCACGTGGCGTTCACGCAGCCCCTGGCGGCCGCGCAGGCCCGCGCGGCCCTGCTGGCCCTGGACGGCTTCACCGTGGACCTGTACCGCCCCCACCCGGCCGCGCTGCACGCCGACCAGGCCGGTGACGCGCCCGACGCGGTGCCCTCGGCCCGCCTGACCGGCCCCCTGCGCGACCCGGACGTGCTGCGCGCCGGCCTGAGTGCCCTGCTGGGCGGCCCGGCCCGCTACGTGGAAGTCGGGGTGCGCGGCTTCCTGCGCAGCGCCGCCGGGCAGACCGAATGGATGCCCTGGAAACGCAACGCCGTGCTGCCCCGCGCGGACGTGGCGCGCGTGACCTTCGAAGAGGGCGTGCGTTTCGTACTCGAGTGACTGGCCCGGACGGCAGTCCGTGTCATACGGATTCCGTTTGTTTCGTTGACGACATGGAACGGCACCGGGTCGTCAACTCCACGTCCGGAACCCGTTTCTCTCCTATTCGCATCCGCTCGGATTGAATGGCTTATAAAGCCATTCAATCGGAGTCCGTATCAGGCGCTCTGCGGCAGCACCAGCGCGCGCGCCTTGACGCCCGCCTCGAGTGGGCGCAGGACCAGCGTCAGCAGGGTCGTGGCCGGACGCAGCAGGTACGGCAGGACGCTGTCGTTCAGGGCCGCCAGCGCCCGGCCCGCCTCACCGACCGGCAGGTCCCGCAGGACCAGCACGGCGCGCGTGGCGGCCACGTCCGTCCAGATGTCCACCCGGCCCAGCAGGTCCTCCCCGGCGTGGGAACGGTACTCGAATTCATGCAGGGACCGCAGCAGATACATCGTCGGACACTCTCCTCTGGAAGGGGGGAAACGGCAGGCAGTGGGGCAGGGGCGAGGCGGAAGCGGGGACGGCCGGGGACGCGGCGCGGCGACCGGAAGACGGAACCAACGTTCAGGGAAGGCTGTGACGCCCAGCTTAGGCGCTCCCCGCGTGTCCTTTGTCCCGCCACACACCTGTGATACGGACTCCGATTGAATGGGCTGCAAAGCCCGCTGGGTCCGAGCGGATGCGACTCGGAGAGTTGCTCCGCAGAGAAGGAGAGAAGCGGGTTCCGGACGTGGAGCCGGCAATCCGGTGAAGTTCCGGATGGTCGGCGAAACAAACGGAGTCCGTATGATTCCCGCGCAGTCTGCCGCGCCCGGGTGAAGTGGGCGTGAAGATCGGATGGGACCGGCCCCGCGCCGCTCCCGGTGTCCGCCCCCTACACTGGGCGGCGTGACCGCTCCCGTGACGGAACTGCTGCGCGAGTACCAGGGATACGTGCTGGCCTACCGCCTGCGCCGCGCCGTGGGCGGCCAGGTCGCGCCGCCCGGCGGGCAGCTGAGCCTGGCGCAGTACGCCGCGCTGCGCCTGGAACGCCAGGACCTCGCCCGGTCCCTGATCCGCCGGGGCATGGACAGCGCGCAGATGCGCCGACTGGACGCCCTGTCGGACGAACTGATGTTCGGGTTCTGGTTGAACCCGGCCGAGGTCGCCGCGTTCCTGCGCGCCGCGATCCGCGAGGGCGGTCACCCCGCGCTGGGCGACCCGGCCGCCTTCGCCGCGCTGCTGACCCCGACCGAACGCGCCCGCCTGGGCGAGAGCGGCGTGCAGCGCGTCTGCGCGCACCACATCGCCAGCTTCTCGCTGGCCGCGCCCATGCTGGACCCCACCGGACTGAACGCCGCGTGGCAGCGCATCCAGGAGACCGAACCGCCCCTGTTCCTGGACGAACTGCAGCGGGGATCGCCCTGAACGCCGCGCAGCTGCTCGGGGACGCCCTGCGCGCCCTGCTGCCCCGCGCCTGCCCCGGCTGCGGCGGGCAGCTGGGCCGCGCCGCCGGCCTGTGCCCCGCCTGCCGCGCCCACCTGCACGCCCGCGTGGAGGCGCACAGCCCCCTGCGTGCCCAGCCGGTCCCGCACCTCGTGACGCTGGGCGCGTACCGGGGCGTGAACCGCCGCGTGGTCCGCACCCTGAAGTTCGGCGGGGCCCGCGACCTCGCCGCCGTGCTGGGCGAGGCGCTCGCGCAGGGCGTGCCCACCCACTGGGACGTGCGGGCGGTCGTGCCCGTGCCGCTGCACCCGGCCCGGCAGCGGCAACGGGGCTTCAACCAGGCGGAACTGCTGGGCCGCGCCGTGGCCGCGGGGCTGGGCGTGCCGTGCGTGCCGGGTCTGCAACGCACCCGCCACACCGCGCAGCAGGCCCGCCGTCACGCCGCGCAGCGCGAGGACCTGCACGGCGCGTTCCGCGCCCACCCGGACGCGCTGCCGGGCGGTCCGGTGCTGCTGATCGACGACGTGTTCACCACCGGCAACACCCTGCTCGCCTGCCAGGACACCCTGAAGGAGGCGGGCGTGACGGAGCTGTACGCCGCCGTCATCGCCCGCTGACGGCAGGTCCCCCGGTCAGGGCAGGCGTTCGCCCGCCGTGACCGCGTCCGGCAGCCAGTTCTCCCGCGGGGGCAGCGGGCAGGTCCAGCCGTCCCCGTACGCGCAGTACGGGTGGTACGCCAGGTTGAAGTCCACGCGCACCAGCGCCCCGTCGCCGCCCAGCTGCCGGTCCAGCGGGGCGTCCAGGTAGCGGCCCGCGCCGTACGTGCCGCCCTCGGCCGCGCCGCTCGTGGCGTCCCGGAACGGAATGAACACCCGCGCCGGCTGTTCCTCGCCCAGCGGCGCGAACACGCTCAGGGTCCGCTCGCCGCCCGGCAGGGGCACCGTCACCTGCCCGTAGCGGGCCATGAAGCGTGTCTCGCCGGTGTTCGTCTCCAGCGGGAACTCCGCTGCGTCCTGCGGCAGGCGCTCGAGCAGCACCGTGAACGCCCACGCCTCGTCCGGCGCGAAGTACCGCAGGCCGTGGAACGCCTGCGGGTCCACCGGCCCCTTCCCGGCCGCGAAATGCTGGTCCTTGCGGTTCCGGAAGTCCAGCACCGCCTCCTCGTACAGCCCCACGCTTACCAGTCCACCGTGACGCGCTGCCCGGCGTACTCGACAATGTCACCCCGGCGCAGTTTGCGGCGGCGGCGGGTCTCGATCTGCCCGTTCAGGCGGACCTCGCCGCCCTGCACGCGGAACTTGGCCTCACCGCCCGTCTCGACCAGCCCGCGCATCTTCAGGAAGTCCTGCAGGTCGATGGTGTCCGGGTCATAGGGAGAGTAACTGGAATCGGTCATGCCGGGCAGCGTAGCAGGGTGGGCGGGGCGGGGTCTGTGCGCCCGGTCCCCGCCCCGCCCGGCGAGGCTCAGCGTTTGTTGTACTGCTCGCTGAACAGGCGCAGGTCGGCGTCGTCCACCCGGCGGTCCTGGTTCAGGTCGCCGCTGGTGCCGGGCTTGCCGTAGTTGTTCATGAGGATGGCCAGGTCGGTCAGGTCGATGCGGCCGTCGCCGTTCAGGTCCGCGCCGCTCAGGGCGGTCCGCGCGGCGCTGGGCGTCCAGTCCTTCAGGCCCAGTTCGCGGGCCAGTTCGCCCTGCACGGCCTCCGCCAGCGGCAGCGGGCCGCGCGGGTTGAACTCGATGCGGCGTTCCGAGCCGCTCACGAACAGGCGCGCGGCGACGTCCGGGTTGAACGGCGCGGCGCTCGGCCCGCTGCCGCCCAGCGTCAGCAGCGGGCCGCCGCTGGTGTCCAGCGTGACCGGCAGTTCCGGCGTGCTGATGGCGGCCAGCGCGGCCTGCACGGCCCTGGTCAGGGCCTCGCCCTGCGGGCGGAGTTTCACGCTGGCGGCGTCGGCGTGGCCGTGCGACGCGCCGGTCAGTGCGGCGGCCAGCAGCGCGGCGATGCGGGTGCGGCGGTCCTGCGTGCGCCGCAGGTGTCGGGCCAGCCGGGAGCGGGGAGCGTTCATGGGCGCACCTCCCGCGCCGCCAGGATCGCGGCGCGCAGTTTTGCCGGATCCGTGATGGTCTCGGTGGCGGGCGGGGTGGGCGTGGCAGCCGGTGGGACAGCCGGGGTGGCCGGCGTGACGGCCGTGACAGCCGGCGTGACCGACACCCCCGGAACCAGACTGCCGTTCACGACCGGGTAGAAGCCCTGGTTGAACCCCACCAGCGGACTGTCGAACCGCCCCGCGTACAGCAGCGCGATCACGTCCTGACCGCTGCGCAGGTCCGGCAGGTCGGCCACACCCTTCAGGAACAGCAGCGCCGGCGCGCCGCCCTGCCGGGGCAGGCTGGCCGGGTCGCCCGCGATGGTCTCGGTGACGGTCAGCGGGTACGCCACGTACGTCACGTCGCCGTCCCGGACCTCGGCGGGCGTGCCGAGCGTGGCGCGCACGATCACCTCGGCCTTCCTCGCCTGCTGCGCCAGGGTCAGGGGGGGCGCGGTGGTGGCCCGCGCCGCCCCGGTCAGTCCCAGCAGGCCCGCCAGCAACGTCGCCTGCAGGGCCGGGCCGGCCCTCACGGTTTCCCTCCGGGGGTGGGCGTGACCGGGGCCGGTGTGGGCGCGGCCTTCCCGGGGACCGCGTTCTCCGGGAAGGTCTTCTCGGCCGCGGCCTTCTCCGGCGTGGCTTTCTCTGTCGCGGCCTTCTCCGGCGTGGCTTTCTCGGCAGCGGTCTTCTCGGCAGCGGCTTTCGCGGCGGCCTCGTCGCGTTTCTTCTGCTCGTCGGGCATCAGCCGCTCGGACAGCAGCTTGCCCTGCCCGTCACGCGCCTCGTACCCCAGCGCGCTCCCGCTCAGCGTGACTGGCTTCGTGACCTTCAGGCTCAGCAGCGCCACGCGCGCCCCGCTGCGCGGCGCGGCCTTGAAGCCCACGTCCACGGTCAGGCGCTGACCCTCCTGCCGCCAGAACAGCACGCCGCCCGTCTCGCCCGGCTGCGCGCCGCCGAGGCTCACGCCGGCCGGCAGGTCCCACACGAACCGCGCGGCGCGCACGTTCCGGGGCGCGCTGATGGTCACGGGCACGCGCGTGTCCCCGCGGATCTCCCCGGCCGGCAGGGTGGGCGCCAGGGACAGCGGCGGCAGGTCCTGCACGGTCACGCGGTACTCCTTGCTGTTCTTGCTCAGCGTGGCGTCCGTGACGGTCACCGTGAACGCGTAGGTGCCGCTGGTCTTCGGCGTGCCGCTCAGGGTCAGGCCGCTGAGGGTCAGGCCCGGCGGGAGGGTGCCGCCCGACTGCCGCGCCGCGTACGGACCGGCACCGCCCGCGACCGTCAGGGTCGCCGTGTACGCCTCCCCGGTGTACAGCGGCGGCAGCCCGGACGGACTGTCCGCGAAGTACAGCGCTTCCCGCGCGCCGCTGGCGGAGGTTCCCGTGATCTCCTGTCCGCAGGCCGCCAGCAGGGCCGTGAGCAGGCCGGCCAGCGCGAGCCGGACAGCGGTTCGGTGAGGTGCCATATGCCCCGCAGTGTACCTGCCCGCACCGGCCCTCCCGGTGAGATTCGCATGACGCCCGCCCCGCACCGGGAATCGTCGCGCATTCCAGCGTTCCGGGCGGGGGCGCGGCATTAGACTCGGGGGCATGACTTCACTGGTATCTGCTGCGCCCCGCGTGGGCGAGCGTCTGGGCCGTTACACCGTCGAGCGGGTCGAGGCCCTCCCGGAAATGCAGGGCACGCTGGTGCTGCTGTCGCACGAACTGGGCGCCCGGCACGCGCACGTGATCCGCGAGGACGACAACGCCGCGTTCGCGGTGACCTTCCCGACCGTTCCCAAGGACAGCACGGGCGTGGCGCACATCCTGGAGCACATCGTCCTGATGGGCAGCCAGCGTTACCCGGTGCCGGACCCGTTCTTCGCGATGCTGCCGCGCAGCCTGAACACCTTCATGAACGCCATGACCAGCAACGACTGGACCACCTACCCGTTCAGCACCCGCAACGAGCAGGACTTCTTCAACCTGCTGTCGGTGTACCTGGACGCCACGTTCTTCCCGCTGATGCGCTACGAGTCCTTCCGGCAGGACGGGCACCGCTTCGAGTTCGAGACGCCCGACGACCCCACGACCCCGCTGAAGTTGCAGGGCGTGGTGTACAACGAGATGAAGGGCGGCATGGCGAACCCCGGTTCGGTCATGTGGCGGGCCTTCGGGAAGGCGCTGTACCCGGACCTGACGTACGCGAACAACTCCGGCGGCGCACCCGAGAACATCCCGGAACTGACCTACGAGAACCTGCGGGCCTTCCACGCGGCGCACTACCACCCCAGCAACGCCTTCTTCTACACCTACGGGAAGCTCCCGCTGGAGCGAATCCTGGACGCCATCGAGGCGCACGTCATGGGGCAGTTCACGGCGCAGACGCTGGACGTCAGCATTCCCGATCAGACGCCGTTCACCGCGCCGCGCCGCGAACGGGTCGAGTACCCCGGCACCGACACCGAACGCGGCGCGCAGGTGAGCGTGCTGTGGAAACTGGGCCTGACCAGCGACGCCGACGCCAACCTGCGCTGGAGCGTCCTGAGTGACGTGCTGCTGGGCAACCCGGCCGCGCCCCTGACCCGCCCGCTGATCGAGTCCGGACTGGGGGCGGGCCTCGCGGACCTCAGCGGTTACCGCGACTCGTTCCGGGAGGGCGCGTTCGCCGTGGGCCTCAAGGGCCTGGGGGCCGGGCAGGTGCAGGCCGTCGAGACGCTGGTGCTGGACACCCTGCGCGCCATCGCGCAGGGCGGCATCGAACCCGAACTGATCGAGAGCAGCCTGCACCAGTTCGAGATCGGCCAGAAGGAAGTCAGCAACGCCGGGTACCCCTTCGCGCTGCAGGTGATGTTCCGCATGCTGGGGCCGTGGCTGTACGGCGG
Organism: Deinococcus depolymerans; assembly: GCF_039522025.1. NCBI lineage: Bacteria > Thermotogati > Deinococcota > Deinococci > Deinococcales > Deinococcaceae > Deinococcus > Deinococcus depolymerans. The sequence continues at coordinate 20,403 of NZ_BAAADB010000023.1, forward strand.
CGACCCGCTGACCGGCCTGCGCCTGGACGCCGAACTGGACCGCCTGCGCGCCGACCTGAACGCCGGGCGCGTCTTCGAGCCCATGATCGAGGAGGGGCTGCTGAACAACCCGCACCGCGTGACGCTGGAACTCGCGCCGGACCCGGAACTCGCCGCGCGCACCGAGGCCGACGAGCAGGCCCTGATCGACCGCCTGAGCGCCGAATTCACCGACGAGGACCGCGCGCGCATCGTGGCCGAGAGCCTGCGCCTCAAGGAACTGCAGGCGCAGGAGCACCCGCTGGACACCCTGCCCACCCTGAGCCTGTCGGACGTGCCGCCCAGCGTGCCGCGCGTGCCGTACCGCACCGAGGACGCGGGCCGCGCCCTGATTGCCCGCATCGCCCAGCCGACCGGCGGCCTGAGCTACCTGGACGTGCAGGTGCGCCTGCCGGACGTGCCGGACGACCTGCTGGACGCCCTGCCGCTGTACGCCTTCGCCGTCACGCGCGGCGGCGCGGCCGGGCAGGACTACGTGGCCCTGGCGCGCCGCATGGAGGCCGTCACGGGCGGCGTGAGCGCCAGCGTCAGCGCCGGCGTGCGCCCCGACGACCTGAACGCCCTGCGCCTGAGCCTCAGTTTCAGCGGCAAGGCCCTGGCCCGCAACGCCCCCGCCCTGACCGGCGTGATCCGCGACCTGCTGGCCGCGCCGGAATTCACCCGCGACCGCCTGGAACAGCTGCTGCGCCAGCGACTCGCGGGCCTGAAGGCCAGCGTCGTGCAGAGCGGCAACGCCTACGCCGAACGCCTCGCCGGGGCGCAGGTCAGCCCCGCCGGGGCGCTCGGCGAACGCTTCGGCGGCCTGAGCGCCCTGAACACCCTCAAGGGCATCGTGGAAGGGCGGGCCGTGGAGGATCAGAGCGGCGGCATCCGCGGCCTCGACGACCTCATGGCCCGTTTCGGCCGCATCCGCGACCTGATCCTGACCGGCACGCCCGTCCTGGCCCTGACCGCCACCGAACCGGACCTGACCCTCGACCTGAGCGGCGTCACCGACCTGTTCACGGGCAGCGCCCCCGTCGGCCGCCCCGCCCCCACCCCCGCTCCGCGCCGCCCGCAGGCCCGCACGACCGACTCTCCGGTCGCGTTCAACGCCGTGGCGTTCCAGACCGTGCCGTACACCCACCCGGACAGCCCCGCCCTGCTGGTCCTGTCGCGCCTGCTGCGCAGCAACTACCTGCTCAAGGAAATCCGCGAGAAGGGCGGCGCGTACGGCGGCGCGGCCAGCTTCGACACCCGCGAGGGCGTGTTCGCCATGAGCAGCTACCGCGACCCGAACGTCGCCCGCACCTACCGCGTGTTCCGCGACGCCCGCGCCTTCCTCGACACGCCCCTCGGGCAGCGCGAACTGACCGAGGCGATCCTGGGCGCCAGCAAGGTCCTCGACCCGCTCACCAGCCCCGACACCGCCGGACGCATGCGCTTCTACAGCGACCAGGCCGGCTACACGCCCGACGTGCAGGAAGCGTACAAGACCCGCCTGCTGGCCGTCACCCTCGACGACCTGCGCCGCGTCATGGACACCTGGCTGACCCCCGACCGCGCCGCGTACGCCGTCGTCACCGGCCGCGACCCCAACGACGACACCCTGAAAGAACTCGGCCTGACCTTCGACGTTCAGGGCGTGTAATCAATGGTGCGGACAGGCTCATACCTTCAGGGCAGACCAGCGATGAACACGCCGTGTTGACCCCTCCCCCTTGAGGGGGGAGGCTGGGAGGGGGTGAGCAGGACTGGCGTTACAGAAGACGTGTTCCATGCTTGTCCCCTCCTGCGCTTGAACAGTGTCCGCACCACTGATCATACGGACTCCGATTGAATGGGCTGCAAAGCCCGTTCAATCCGAGCGGAGCGAGTGGGAGCAACACGGCCCTCCGGACGTGGAGCCGGCAATCCGGTGAAGTTCCGGATTGTTGGCGAAACAAACGGAGTCCGTATGAAGGAGGCCGCAGGGAGTGGAGGGGCTGGAGGCGGCCCCCCACCCCCGGAAGCCGCGCGACAGAGGAGGCCCGCACGGATGCGTTCCGTGCGGGCCTCTCTTCTGTGGCGGGCGGTCGGCGGCATGGTTGTCTTCTTCGCTGCCTACGCCCTCCGTGCCCCGTTCAGCTCCAGTTCCAGACGGTCGGCTCGAATTCGTACGAGCGGGCGTTCAGGCGGCGCAGGTGGCCGATGGCGTGGAAGGGGAAGTGGTAGCCGGTGACCCACAGCCCCTCGGTGACGATGCGGTTGAAGATCCGCTGGCGGGTCTGGGCGGCCTGCGCGCCGTTCGTGTCGAAGCTGACGTACGCGCCCTGGTGTTTCAGGGAGATCAGGAAGTGCCCGCCGGCGTCCCCGAGGATCATGACGCCCTGCCCGGCGCTCTGCGCGAGGACGCTCAGGTGGTTGGCGGTGTGGCCGGGCGTGGGGACGGTCGTCAGGCCCGGCACGATCTCCTGCCCGGGCTGGATGAGCCTGAAGCGGTCTTTCAGGGCGATCAGGTTGTTCTTCACGGCGTCGTTGGGGGTGGCCTGCGTGACCCAGAAGTTGAATTCCGCCTCGCCCATGACGTGCTGCGCGTTCGGGTAGGTGGGTTTCCCGGCGGTGGTCAGGCCGCCGATGTGGTCGCCGTGCCCGTGCGTGATGAACACCGTGTTCACGCTGTCCGGTTCGATGCCGGCGCGGCGCAGGTTGGTGACCAGTTGCCCGGCCGCGCCGCCGCGTCCCGTGTCGATCAGGATGCGCTGGCCGTCCAGTTCGACCAGTACGGGGTTGAAGTGGTTGACGGTGTTCGTGGCGGGCACGTGGTACTCGGCGAGGGTCTGCGTGAATTCGGCCTGCCGGTCCGGGTTGGCGCCCCAGGTGGGCAGCAGCGCGGCCAGCGGGGCGGTGCCGTCGCTGAGGACCGTGACGGTCATGTTCCCGATCTTCTGGCGGTAGAAGCCGTGGCCGTTCATGGCGGTGGGGGCCGCCGTTGCAGCGGGAGCGGTCTGCGCGGAGGCCAGGGGCGCGGCGGCGGCCAGCGCGCCGGCCGTGCCGATCAGGCGCAGGGCGTCGCGGCGGGCCAGGGTGGGGGTGCGGTCGTTGGTGGGGGTGCGGTCAGACATGCGGGAACCTCCAGGAAAGTGAAGTGCGACCGCTTCACGTTAAGCAGATTGTCCGGGCCTGACAGCAGCGCCGCCCACCCTTCACTTGACCGTCCATTCATGAAGTCGCGCCCCGGCGACCCGGCCCGCCCCCTCCGTCAGCACACGGACTCGGGTCGAACGACCTGTAATACGGACTCCGATTGAATGGGCTGCAAAGGCCATTCAATCCGAGCGGATGCGACTCGGAGAGCTGCGCCGCAGAGCAGGAGAGAAACGCCCCTCCGGACGTGGAGCTGGCAATCCGGCGGGGTTCCGGATTGTCAGCGAAACAGACGGCGTCCGTATCAGTGGTCGCGCAGCCAGGAGAGCAGTTCGGCGCGGCCCAGCGGCGGCGTGATCGCGTACCCCTGCGCCGCGTCACAGCCCAGCCCGCGCAGCACGTTCAGCTGCTCGGCCGTCTCCACGCCCACCGCCACCACCTCCAGGCCCAGGCGGTGCGCCAGGTCAATGGTGCCCTGCACCAGCGCCAGGGACTTGTCGTCGCCGGGCAGGCGGGCCGTCAGGGTGGGGTGCAGTTTCACGGCGCTCAGCGGGAAGCGCGTGAGCGAGGCGAGGCTGCTCGCGCCGTCCCCGAAGTCGTCCACGCTCAGGCGCGCGCCCAGCGAGCGCAGCTGCTCCAGCAGGCCCAGCGTCTCCTGACTGTGGTCCAGCAGACTCCCGGCGGCCACCTCGATGTCCGGGGCGCCCTCGGCGGACAGCAGCGGCAGCAGGCGGCGCAGGCCACTGCTGCGGCGCAGTTCCTCAAGGCCCAGGTTCACGCTGACCGTCCAGTTCCCGAACCGGTCCGGCAGCGCCGCGCGCACCGCCGAGCGGCCCAGCACGGCCTCCTGCACCACCCACTCGCTGATGCTGGTGATCAGGTCGCTGCGGCTCGCCAGGTCCAGGAAGCGGTTGGGGCTCAGCATGCCCAGCGTCGGGTGGTTCCAGCGCAGCAGCGCCTCGGCACTCACGGCGCGGCCCTCCCGCAGCGAGATGGCCGGCTGGTACAGCAGCGTGAACTGCTCGCCCTCGACCGCGCCGCGCAGCGCCTCTTCCAGTTCGAAGGCGCGGGCCACCTGCTCACGCAGGTCCGGGTTGAACACGCTGACCTGATCGCGGCCCTGCCGTTTGGCGTGCTGCATGGCGACCTCGGCGTCCCCGAGGGCCGCGTCGCCCGGCACGCCCGCCTTGAGGCCCACCACGCCCAGCGCCACGCTGACCGACACGTCCCGCTGACCGACCCGCAGCGGCACCTGCTGCAGGGTCAGGCGCACCCGTCCCGCCGCGCCCAGTGGGTCCACGCCCGGCAGCGTCACCGCGAAGGAGTCGTCGGCCAGCCGCGCCGCCTGCCCCCGGGACTCGTTGGCAAGGTCGTTCAGGCGCGCCGCCACCTGAATCAGCAGCCGGTCGCAGGCGGTGCGGCCCAGCGCGGCGTTCAGCGCCCCGAACCCGTCGAGGTCCAGGCACACCACGCTGCCCGACCCGCCCGCCGCGTTCAGCGCCTCGCGCAGCCCGGTGCGGTTGAGCAGTCCGGTCAGGGAATCGTGCCGCGCGTCGTGCCGGATCTTCGCCTGGGCGCGGCGCAGCGCCGTCAGGTCCCGCAGGGTCAGCAGCACGCTGCCGCGCGCCCCGCCCGCCTCGCCGCCCACGCCGGTGGCGCGCAGCTCCATCTGCCGCACCGTGCCGTCCGGCAGGGCCAGCAGCACCTCGCGGCGCATGGGAAGCGGCACGTCCTTCCACTCGGGCATGATCAGCGGCTCGCCCTCGGGCGTGAACAGCCGCACGCCCAGTTCCCCCAGCACCCGCGAGATGCCCAGGCCCACCAGCCGCGCGGCTTCCACGCCCAGCAGCGCCGACGCCCGCTCACTGACCAGCTGCGCGCGCCCCAGGTGATCGACCAGGATCGTCGCGTCCTCGGACAGCGCCAGGACCTGGGTCATCACGCCGAGCGGCGCGCGGCCGTCGCGGCCCCCGGCTTCACCCTGCGCGACCAGCAGGCCCTCCTCGGACGTGCGGCGCACACTGAGGGTCAGGCTTCCGCCGCCCTGCAGTTCCACCTCGGCGCGCGCCGCGCCGCCCGTCGCCGCCAGCCGCACCAGGTCCCGCACGGTGTCCGACGGCACGTTCGCGAAGCACGGCCACGCCCACAGCGGCGCGCCCGTCACGACCGGCGACGTTGCCGGCAGCAGTTCCAGCAGCCCGTGACTGGCCTGCAGGACCGCCCCGGAATCCGACAGCAGCGCCGCCGGGGTGTCGGTGTCCAGCAGCGCCGAGACCCGCGCGGCCCGCTCGTACTCGCCCGTCACGTCCTGCAGCGTCAGCATCACGCCGGCCACCGCGCCCCCGTAGTAGGGGCGTGCCTCGCCGCGCACCCACACCACCGCGCTGCCGCGGCGCACCTGCTCGTCCGGCAGGCGCACGGAGCGGCCCGCGCCGGCCTGCGCCAGCACGTCCAGGAAGGCCGCGCGGCCCGCGAAGATCTCCTGCACGCCCTGTCCCACCACCTGCGCCTCGGTCAGGCCGAACAGTTCCAGGAAGGGGCGGCTGACCTTGCGGAAGCTCAGGTCCGCCGTGAGCCAGGCCGTCGCGACCGGCAGCTGCGTGACCAGCACCTCGGTCTCGCGGTTCGTGCCGTCCACCCGCGCGGCGGCCAGCAGCATGGTCAGGACCTGCACGGCCGCCGGCGGCACCGCGGTGTCCTCGGTCCACAGCAGGCCCAGCAGCGAGCCGTCCCGCGTGAGCCAGGTCATCTCGCCCCGGTCGAACCACTCGTCCGGGGGAACCAGGTCCGGTCCGACCGACACGGCCGGCGCGTCGGCCCGCACGCGCAGCACCTCGTCGCCCAGCGAGGCCAGTAGCGTCGCCTGCGGCGCATGCACGCGCAGCAGGTCACTCAGGGTGGCGTGAACGGCGGAAAAGGAAGCAGGGGGGGTCACTTCTGGAGTACCTCGCGTGCCGGGGCGGCGCCGGCGGACGCATGAAAGACGCGGAAGGGAGACAGGGAGGGCGGGCCGGGAGAACCCGCAGCGCCGGCGGCCGGACTTGCCGGACACGCACCGCTCCATCGTGCCACCCCAAGTCTTACCACCTTCATGCAAATGCACCCCGCCCGCCCACCGGCCCCCCCCGCGCACTATCCTGAGGCGCATGAAGCACAAGCTCTCCACCCTGGTCGCGCAGGCCCGCGGAGGCCGGGTCGTCCGCACCCCCTTCCTGGACAGTGACGACATCGACCGCCGCCTGCTGAGCGGCGACGACCTGAACCACAAGATCGCCGGCGGGTTCCCCGACGCCCGGCGCGTGATCCTGACCCTGCACCCCGCCCATATTCCCGAGGTGGACAGCGGCGTGCAGGTGTACCGCGTGACGCCCGAAGACGCCGCGCCCCACTGGGACCTGCAGGACTTCAGCGTGCAGCTGCGCCGCCTGGGCCTCGACGAGGCGCAGCTCGGCGACCTGCGCGAGGACCGCGGGGACTTCCTGATCGCCACGACCGGCAAGGCCGCCCAGGCCCTCGAGGCCCTCACCGAACTCGGCGGCCGGCAGGTCACGGTGCAGCCCGTGGGAGAGAGCGCCGGCAAGAGCAGCCGGGTGCGCGAGGTCGTGGTGCCCTCCATGCGCGTGGACGTGGTCGGCGCCAAGGGCTTCGGCGTGAGCCGCGCGTACTTCCAGCAGGGCATCGACGGCGGCAAGGTCCGCCTGAACGGCGCCCCGGCCCGCGCCAGCAGCGAGATCCGCGAGGGCGACAGCCTCAGCGCCGACGGGCTGGGCCGCATCGACTTCAAACGCGTCGTGAACGAGACCCGGCGCGGGAACTTCAAAGTCGAACTCGACGTTCACAAGTGACCCGGCCCCGCCCTGTTCCTGCCCGCCCCGCCCGGCCTGAACGCCCCCGCACGACCGGCGCCCGCCGCGCCGCAGGACCCGCCCGTGATTGACCTGAGCGCCCGCAACCCCGCCCTGCACCCCGAGCAGCTCACCCGTGACCTGACGCCCAGCCACCGCTACCAGCAGGTGCGGCTCGACACGTACGCCCCCAATCCCGCCTACCCCAGCCAGGCCGAGGCCCGCACCGCCGTGCAGGCCTTCCTGCGCGGCGCGCAGGTCCGTCCCGGCGGGTTCCGCCTGTTCCGCCGCGCCAAACCCGAGGGACGCGGCCTGTACCTCGACGGGGGCTTCGGGGTGGGCAAGACCCACCTGCTGGCCAGCGCGTACCACGCCGCGCAGGGCGAACGCGCCATCATGAGCTTCCAGGACCTGATGTACATCATCGGGGCGCTCGGCATGACCCGCGCCGTGGACGCCTTCCGCCAGCACGACCTGCTGCTGATCGACGAGTTCGAACTCGACGACCCGGGCAACACCCACATGGCGAACACCTTCCTGGGGCAGCTGATGCCCGGCGGGACCAGCGTCATCGCCACCAGCAACACCGAACCCGGCGCGCTGGGCCAGGGCCGCTTCAACGCCAGCGACTTCCAGCGGCAGATTCAGGGCATCGCCGACCGTTTCGACACGCACCGCATCGACGGTCCCGACTACCGCCAGCGCGGCGTGCGCCCCGAAGACACCCTCGGCCGCGACGAGTACGCCCGCTGGGAGGCCCGGCAGAACCCCGCCACGCTGGCCCGCCTGACGCACCGCGACCTGAGCCGCCACCTGCTGCTGGTCCACCCCAGCCGCTTCGGGCGGCTGCTGGAGGGCGTGCAGGCCGTCGCTGTCACCGACCTGACCCCCATGCCCGACCAGAACGTCGCGCTGCGCTTCGTGCACTTCATCGACAAGCTGTACGACCTGGGCCTGCCCGCCGCGTTCACCGGCACCAGCCTCACGGGCCTGTTCAGCGACACGTACCGGCACGGCGCGTACGCCAAGAAGTACAGCCGCTGCCTGTCGCGCCTGTCCGAACTGCTGCAAGAAGCCCGTCTGCCCTGAACCCCGGAGTGCCCGTGCAACCACTGCCGAACGACCTGCCCAGCAAACGCTTCAGCCGCCGCGACGGCCTGCCCGGCACGCAGGTCCACGCGCTGACATGCGACCACCAGGGCCGCTACTGGTTCGCGGGGTCCAGCGGCCTGGCCAGTTACGACGGCGTGAGCGTCCGGCGGTACCAGCAGCGCGACGGGCTCTCCACCCACGGCCTGCGCGCCCTGGCCGCCCGCGCCGACGCGCCCCACGAACTGCTCGTCGGCGGGGACGCCGGCGTGGACCTTCTGGACGTCCGCGAGATCGGCCCGCCGCGCGCGCAGCCCCTGCTGACCACCCCCACCTGGACTGGCGGGCGCGTCGAGACGCTGCTGCCCGACCCGGACGCCGGCGGCGGCCTGTGGATCGGCACGGCGTCCGGCCTGTACCGCTGGGAACCCGGCGGGACCGTGCAGGCCGTCACCGACCCGGCCCTGGCCCGGCAGCAGATCACCGCGCTGGTCCGCAGCGGCCCGCTGATCTGGGCCGCCACGCAGAGCGGCGCCCTGCGCGGCCACCCCGCCCCCGGCACGGACACGGGCGGCGGGTGGCGCGACCCGCCCGTCGCGCTGCCACGCGAGGCGATCACCGCGCTGAGCGTCGCCCCGGACGGCACGCTGTTCATCGGCGGGCACACCCACCTGACCGAACTGTCCCCCGACGGGACCGTGCGCGCCCGCCTGCCGCTGCCCGCCCCCGCCACCGCCCTGCTGTTCCAGCCGCCCACCGGGACCCACCCGGCGGAACTGTGGGTCGCGGCGGCCGCGCAGCTGCTGACCTTCCGGCGCGGCGCGGCCGGCTGGCAGGCGCACGGCCCGCCGCTGGCCGAGGGCCGCGTGAACGCCCTGCACGGCGACTCCTTCGGGAACGTCTGGGCCGCCACCGATAGCCGAGGCGTGCTGCGGGTCAGTGCGCTGCGCCGCGTGTACCTCCGGCCGCGCATGCCGCTCCCGCAGGCCGCGTACTCGGTGCGGCCCAGCGGCGCGCACGCCTGGCTGATCGGCACCGAGCAGGCGCTGTGGCGCCTCGAGGAGAACAGCGCCCCCCACGCCGGCTGGCAGGGCGGCGTGGTCGCCGAACTGCCGGCCGTGTGGGACACGCTGGAACTCGCGTCCGGCGAGCGGTGGTTCGCCACGCAGCAGGGCGTGTGGCGCGCCGCGCCCGGCCAGTCCCCGCAGCCGGTCGCGCCGGCCGATCCCGAAGCGACCGCCCCGGCCCGCGCGCTGCTGCACCTGCACGGCACCCTGTGGATCGGGACGGTCCGGGGCCTGCTCAGCGTGCCGCTGGACGGCCCGCCCGGCAGCCCCGTCACGCTGCGCCGCCACCTGAGCGGCGGGACGCCCCTGGGGTACGTGTACACCCTGTGCGCCGGGCACGACGGCACCCTGTGGATCGGCACGCTCGGACAGGGCCTGTGGCACGCGCCGGACGGCCAGCTGCGCCGCCTGAGCCTGCCCGTCCCGGACCTGCTCAGCGACACCGGGAACGTGTACGCCCTGGCCCCCTGCGACAACGGCGACCTGATCGCCGTGCAGGACAACCGCGTGCTGCGCCTCGGGCGTGGCGGGGGGCGCGTGCTGGCACGCAGCGAGGAGGCCGTGGCCGGCTGGACGGTCCTGGTGCAGGGCGACCGGCTGTGGGTGGGCGGCAGTGACGGCCTGACCGAGTACGACGCCCACAGCGGCGAGCGGCGCCGCCAGAGCAACTGGCCCGGCGCGGACAGCTGGGAATTCACCACCAGCCGCAGCCTCGCCGCCCGGCCCGGCGCGCTGCTGTGCGGCCTGAACACCGGCCTGCTGCTGATCGACCTGACGGAACTCGGGAACCTGACCGTCCCCCCGCAGCCCACCCTGGCCGCCCTGACCTTCCGGCCCGGCCCGGCCCCGCTGCCACCGGAAGTCGCGCGGGCCAGCGGGGCCGGGCCGCACACCCTGCCGCAGGGCCACTGGGGCCTGGAAGTCTGGCCCGCCTGCCCCTGGTACCTCGACGAGGACACCCTGCAGCTACGCCACCGCCTGCTCGGCTGGGAAGCCGAGTGGTCCGCGCCCCACCCGCCGGGCCCCATCCAGTACCAGTCGCTGCCCGCCGGACGCTACACCCTGCAGGTGCAGGCCTTCGCGCCCCTGACCGGCTGGGGCGACCCGCAGGCGCTGCTGCGCCTGCACGTGCAGCCGCCCCGCTGGCAGCGGCGCGTGCGGAGCCTCCTCGAGACGCTGACCGGCCCGCTGCTGCAGACCCGTCGCCTGCGCCGGCAGAACCTCGCGCTGGAACAGCGGGTCCTGGAACGCACCCGCGAGGTCGAACGCGCCCACGACGCACTCCTGAGCGCCAACCGGGAACTGCAGACCCTGTCGCTGACCGACGCGCTGACCGGCGTGGCCAACCGCCGTCACTTCGACGGGGCGTGGCAGCAGGCGGCCGCGCAGGTCCCGCTCGGGCACGCGGTCACGCTGGCACTGCTGGACATCGACCACTTCAAGGGCTTCAACGACACCTACGGGCACCAGGAGGGCGACCGCTGCCTGCAGCGGGTGGCGGGCGCACTGCGCGGCGCGCTGCGCGGCCCCGGGGACCTGCTCGCCCGCTACGGCGGCGAGGAGTTCGCGGTGATCCTGCCGGGCGAGTCGCCCCAGGACGCCGCCGGCGTGATCGAGCGGCTGCGGCGCAACGTCGAGGCGCTGGGCATCCCGAACGCCGCGTCGCCGTTCGGGACGGTCACGGTCAGCGTGGGGGCCGTGAGTGTCACGTCCGGCGCGGCCGGCCAGCCCGGCGACTGGATCGCCCTGGCCGACCAGTCCCTGTACCGCGCCAAGCACGCGGGCCGCAACCGCAGCGTTCACGACCTTCACTGATCCGGATTCCGGTTGAACGAGGAGGAGCTGGGCAGGTTCCGGACGTGGAGCTGGCAATCCGGTGATGGTCCGATCTGTCAACGAAACAAACGGCAGTCCGTATCGATCCGGATCCATGACCCGGAGCCGGGTCGGAAGGCCGGGCGTGCCACCGGGAGCGAAAGCGGTGCCACCCGCGGGCTACGCGCTGCGCCGGCTGCGTTTCTCGGCCTCGATGGCCCGCTGCAACTCCTGAATCTGGCGCAGCATGTCGAGCTGCTGCGCGGGCGGCGCGGCCGTGAGCTGCGTTTTCAGGTGCGTGACCTCGGCGCGCAGCGCGTCGATGCTCATGCTGACCTGAATGTCGTCCACGGCGGTCGCGGCGTACGCGCCGACGTTCTGCTCGTACTGCTGGCTGTGCGCGCGGCTGATGCTGCCGGCGTCACGCCCCTCGAACATCAGGCGGATCAGCAGCTGCTCCTCGGGCTGGCCCCGGAACAGGTCCAGCACCCCCTCGGGCGTGGGCGCGCCCTGCAGGGCCAGCATGACGTTGCGGACCATGTCGTTGCGCCACGGGGTGCTGCCGTCCAGTTTCGCGCGCAGGCTGGGGTCGACCAGCAGTTGCCGCAGCAGCGCCAGTTCACGGTCCTCCTCGTGCCGGGCGGTACTCATGCCCGCCAGGTGCGTGTCGGTCAGGGTGCGGCGCTTGGCCTTGCTGGCGATCCACTCCATGAGCGCCTCGGGCTTGATGCCCAGCGTCTCGCAGGCCGCCGCGCGGACCCCCTCGGCAATCTCGTCGAGCGGGTCGAGGTTCTGCATGCGTGGCAGCAGTTCCATCAGGATGCGGCGCTTGCCCTCGCTGGTGCTCACCCCGTGCTTCTCGATGGCGGCCTGCACGCGGTAATGCACCTCGTCCAGGCCGCTCCCGATCGCCTGCCGCAGCTGCTCGTCGCCGCCCGCGAGCAGGGTGTCGGCCGGGTCCTTGCCGCTGGGCACGCTGGTGGCCCGCACGCGGAACTTGGCCCCCAGCACCTGATCCAGCCCGGACAGCGTGGCCTTCAGGCCCGCCTCGTCACGGTCGAACAGCAGCACGAGACTCTGCGCGCCCAGCCGTTCGAGCAGCGTGGCGTGCTCGGCGGTCAGCGCGGTGCCCAGGCTCGCCACCGCGCCGGTGAAGCCGTGCTGGTGCATGGTGATCACGTCCATGTACCCTTCCACGACCACCAGTTCCGCGCCGCTGCCCAGGCCCGCGCGGGCCTTGTCCAGCCCGTACAGCAGTTCGCCCTTGCGGAACGCGTCGGTTTCCGGGGTGTTCAGGTACTTCGGCTTGCTGTCGTCCAGCACCCGCCCGCCGAACCCCACCAGCCGCCCCAGGTGATCACGGATGGGGAACATCACCCGCCCACGGAACCGGTCGTACACCCGCCCGGATTCCGGGTTCTCGATCAGCAGCCCGGCCTCCAGCAGCTGCCGTTCGGTCAGGCCCTTGACGCGCGCGTGCTTGAGCAGGCCGTCCCAGCCCTCCGGCGCGAAGCCGATCTCGAACGCCTCGATGGTCGCGTCCGTCAGGCCGCGCCGCCGCAGGTACGCCAGGGCCCCCTCGCCCGCCGCGCCGGTCAGGTGCTCACGGAAGTACGCGAGTGCGAAGGCATTCACGTCGTACAGGTCGCGGTTGCTGCGCTCCCCGTACTTCGCCTCGACCTGCACCCCGGCCCGCTCCGCGAGCTTGCGCAGCGCGTCCCCGAAACTCAGGTTCTCGGTACGCTGCACGAAACTGAACACGTCCCCGCCCGCCTTGCACCCGAAACAGTAGAAGTACCCCTGGTCGGTGTCCACCTGAAACGACGGTGACTTCTCCTTGTGAAACGGACACAGGCCCTTCATGCGGCCCTTCCCGGCCGGGGTGAGGCGCACGTACTCGCCCACGACCTCCGCAATGTTCAGCCGTGAACGAACCTCTTCTTTCGTTCCCATGCAACCTCACCCCCCCTGGCAGGCCGCCCGCACAACTGCGCGGACGGCCCGGTAGACCCGCAGTGTACTCCAGCCCCCGCCCACACCGCTACACCCCGAATTGTGCGTCTGACACGAATAAAACCATGAGAAGAAGCGGCGGGTGCGTGCCACACGTTCCCCGCCCGGGTGAACGGACCCCCAGCGCTCCCTTCAGGCCCCATGACCACCCCTGAAGGTCGCCCTCACCCCCCCGGCCGCCCCGGCGGCGCAGGCTGAATCCCATGAACCCCTACAAGGTCAGCCAGAGCGACACCACCCACGGCCCGGACGGCGAACACCACCTCGTGACCGGGCAGCACGCCCGCATGCGCCTGTGGCACCGCGAGGAACCCAACGCCGACAAACCCCAGAGCACCAACCCCTACGAGACGCTCGGGTACGTCATCGAGGGCCGCGCCGACCTGATCATCGACGGGCAGACCATTCCCCTCCAGCCCGGCGACTCCTACCGCGTGCCGGCCGGCACGCCGCACACGTACCGCATCACGCAGACCCTCACCGCCGTCGAGGTCACCACGCCCGGCCGCGACCAGTAATACGGACTCCGTTTGTTTCGCCAACAATCCGGAACTTCACCGGATTGCCGGCTCCACGTCCGGAACCCGTGTTGCTCCCACTCGCTTCGCTCGGATTGAACGGGCTTTGCAGCCCATTCAATCGGAGTCCGTGTAAGCAGCGCACCTCTCACCCTTCCGGCGCTCCGCGGCGCTGCTCCGCGTCACGGCGGGTCCCTCCCTCTCCCCACCGAGAGGGACTTTTCATGCCCCGCCACCCACACGCGACTCAAGTCCCGCTCAACCCCCCATGAACCCCCCTTCAGACCCCCATCACGCCCCCACCCCCCCCACCCGCCACGCTGATACGCATGACCGACCAACCGCTGAAAGGCAAGACCATCGCCATCCTCGCCACCGACGGAGTCGAACAGGTCGAACTCGTGAAACCCCGCGAGGCCCTGGAGGCCGCCGGGGCCACCACCCACCTCATCAGCCTCAAGCCCGGGCAGATCCAGAGCATGAAAGGCGACATGGAACCCCAGGCCCGGTACGACGTGGACCACACCGTCACGCAGGCCAACCCCAGCGACTACGACGGCCTGCTGCTGCCCGGCGGCACCGTCAACCCCGACAAGCTGCGCCTGGACGCCTACGCCATGCAGTTCGTCCGCGCCTTCTACGACCACGGCGCGCCCATCGCCGCCATCTGCCACGGCCCCTGGAGCCTCAGCGAGACCGGCATCAGCAAGGGCCTGAAGATGACCAGCTGGCCCAGCCTGAAACACGAACTCACCCTCGGCGGCGCCGAATGGGTCGACCAGCCCGTCGTCGTGGACCGGGGCATCGTCACCAGCCGCAACCCCGACGACATCCCCGCCTTCACCGAGAAGATGATCGAAGAATTCCGGGAAGGCGACCACAGCAGCAAACGCTGACCCCACCCCACCGACCCCAACGCAGGCAGCGGCCCTCCCAGAGATGGAAGGGCCGCTGCGCTGCTGCACGCCTGCCTGGAATGGACCGCCTGGAATGAAACGGAATCTGCACAGCGTTCCATCCCGGAACCCGTGTTGCTCCCACTCTGCAGGGCAGCTCTCCGAGTCGCATCCGCTCGGATTGAACCGGCTTTGCAGCCACTTCAATCGGAGTCCGTCTTATACGGATTCCGTTTGTTCCGCTGACAATCCGGAACTTCACCGGATTGTCAGCTCCACGTCCGGAACCCGTTTCTCTCCTACTCTGCGGAGCAGCTCTACGAGTCGCATCCGCTCGGATTGAATGGCTTTATAAGCCACTTCAATCGGAGTCCGTCTTACTTGCCGCCGCCGATGCCGATCCCGATCCCCACGCCGACGCCCACACCGACGCTGACGCCGCCCGACCCGCTCCCACCGGCCGACCCTGCACCACCAGCGGAACCGGACGCCGAACCGCTCCCCGACACGCTGCCCGCCGCTGCCGAACCCGCCGCTGCCGAACCCGCAGCCGCACCGGCCGCCGCGCCCGAGACGAGCACCTGCACCAGCGTCCGCGCGCCCGCCTGCGTCTGCACCGCCACGTTCTCCAGGCTGACCATGCCCGAAGCGTCCACCAGCACGCGACCCGCCACGTCATACGTCCCCGCGCCCGCACCGCCCGACACGACCACGTCCGTCACCAGCGCCGCCTGCGCGCCACCCGCCCAGCGGCCCGCCGCGTCGAACTGACCCAGCACCTGCCCACGCGCGTCCAGCAGCGTCACCACGCGACCCTGCAACGCCGCGCGACCCTCGGCCGCCGCACGCGCCAGCACCTGACCCTCCGCGCGGATCGCGCTGCCCAGGCTCACGCCCGCCCCGCGACCCGACACCACCAGCGACTCCAGCGTCACGCGGCCCTGCGCCGCCGCGCCGCCCGCCACCCGGAACGACTGCTGCGCCCCGTTCTCGAACGTCACGCGGGCCGTGGACACCGCGCGGCTCGCGCCACTGAACACCACCTGCCCCGCCCCGTTCACCGTGCCGATCACGCGGCC
Organism: Deinococcus depolymerans; assembly: GCF_039522025.1. Classification (NCBI taxonomy): domain Bacteria; kingdom Thermotogati; phylum Deinococcota; class Deinococci; order Deinococcales; family Deinococcaceae; genus Deinococcus; species Deinococcus depolymerans. The sequence goes on from NZ_BAAADB010000023.1 coordinate 35,869, forward strand.
CTGCGCGTCCAGCAGCACCACCGCGCTCGCCTGAACCGCCACGCCCGCCGAAGCCGCCGCCGCCGCCGAACCCGACGCGGACCCCACCGCGGAACCCGCCGCCGCCAGGGACACAGGAGCCAGAAGGGAAACCGTCATTACCACAGGAAAGAGAATTCGTTTCATGGTCACATCCTTTCCGGGCACCACAACTGCCCGGTGAAGCGGACTATAGAAAACGAACCTGAAAGGAATATGATTGACCCAAAATTCATTTAAAACGACAGAAGATCAATGACCCGCAACCGGAATCATTGAACGCACCCCCGGCCACACCACCCACGCCGGACACCCCCACTTCACCAGACCCCCCACAAAAAACCCTCAAACCCCACCCCCACCCCCCTACACTGCACCCCATGACCCGACCCTGGCTCGTCACCGGCCTCACCGGCACCCTCGCCCCACACGTCGCCCACGCCCTGCAAGCCCAGGGACACACCGTCACCGGCTGGGACCGCCACACCACCCCCGCCGACGACAGCCCCGCCGCCCGCGCCCACCTGCACGCCCTGAACCCCCAGGGCATCCTGCACCTCGCCCTGGGCAGCGAAGCCTGGGCCGCCACCCTCGCCGCACACGCCCACGCCACCGGCATCCCCTTCGTCCACACCAGCACCGCCATGGTCTACAGCGCCCAGGCCGGCGGCCCCCACCACCCCACCCAGCCTGCCCAGCCCGACAGCGACTACGGCCACCACAAGGCCCGCACCGAACACGCCATCCGCGCCGCCAACCCCCACGCCGTCATCGCCCGCATCGGCTGGCAGATCCACCTCACCGCCACCGGCAACAACATGACCCAGCAACTCCAGGCACAACACGACCAGAACGGCGTTATTCGCGCCAGCCGGCACTGGATTCCCGCCACCTCGTTCATGACCGACACCGCCCACGCCCTCGCAGCCCTCGCGCAGGACGGCACCGGCGGGACCGTCCACCTGGACAGCAACGCCCACGACGCCCTGACCTTCCCGGAACTCGTGCGCGGCCTCGCACGGCACCTGAACCGCGACTGGGTGATCGAGGCAACGGACGACTACACGCACGACCAGCGGCTCGTGGACGACACCACCCGCCTGCCCAGCCTGCGCGAACGCCTCGGGCTGAACTGAACAAGAGAGTGGTGGGTATCCGGGGATGCCCGCGCATGACGGTCTATTGATCGCGGCGAAGATCTGAGTTGATAGACTTGCCACATGCCTGGTTGGCAACCGACCCACTACTCCCGCGCTCAACTCGAGGAGCGCCGCCTCGCCGCTCTCGCATGGATTGAACGCGGAACCCATCGGAACCAGGAGATTGCGAATCACTTCGGTGTCTCCGTCCATACGATCTACACCTGGAAAGCACGACTACGCCGCAATGGTGGCCTGAAGGCCACCATTGCCAGTGGCGCAACCTCGCGGCTCACAGCGGCACAACACGAACAATTGCGCACCTTCCTGCGGGAGGGTGCGGTGCACCACGGGTTCCCTGATCCGACGTGGACGACACGTCGGGTCACTGATCTGATCGGACGTCACTTTGACGTGTGGTATCACCACGACCACGTCCGAAAAATCCTTCGCCAGTTGGGTTTCACGCCGCAAATGCCGGATGGGCGGGCGGCAGAGCGCAATGAACTCCGGATCGCGTCCTGGAAAGAACAGGTCGCACCGGAGTTGGGAAAAAAAGGTCGCTGAGGGCGCGACCCTGGTGTATCTGGATGAGGTCGGGTTCTCGCTGAAAGGCGTACGACGGCGCACGTGGTCGACCAGGGGCGTCACGCCCCTGGTCACGCTCCCGGCCAATTGGGAGAAACTCTCGACCATCGGTGCGATCACGTCGGATGGGCGGTTCTTCCAGCAGACGAAGTCTGGGGCGATTCGTAGTGGGGACGTCATCCGATTCTTCCAGCACCTGCTCCGCCACGTTCAGGGGGAGATCGTGGTGGTGCTGGATAACGCCGGGATCCACCGGGCGAAGGCAACACAGGCGTTCGTGGAGACCCACGAACGCCTGTCGCTGGTGTTTTTGCCGCCCTATGCGCCGGAGTTGAACCCGATCGAGCTGGTGTGGGCATATGTGAAGCGCAATGTGCTGGGGAACTTCTGTGCCCGCTCGGTCTCGGAGCTGAAAGCAAAGCTTGTGACGGCTTGGCAGCGGGTTCGGTATATCGACTTGCCTCGTCAGCTTATGAATGCGAATCTATGCCGCTATCAATAGTGCAGCCTGAAACGCGGACTGAGGTTTGATGGGGAATCATTGAGTTATCCCGGCGTCGTGGACAAAGGCATCGTCACCAATTGCAACCCCAGCGACATCACCGCCTGCAATGCCAAGATGATCGAAGAACTCCAGAAAGGCGACCACAACAGCAAAAGGTAAACAGAGGATATAAGAAGGGCTACACTCGGGGAAAAGCGCGGCCCTACTTATATTCTGCAAACAGTATCGCTCATACAGCAATTCGGGGTGGATTTGTTGCAAAAGATGGATGGCGACCGCATTTCAAACTACCTTGAAGTTGAAAAATCTTAGTCTGTTCTAAATCTGATAGACGAAGCTGGCGGAACATGCTAATATTTTGAATTCTGAAGGATATCATTGTTCAGTGTTCTATATATTTCCGATGCTCCGCTTGAACCCGGCTTAAAGCGTTCTGTGGTAAAATCATTTGATTTTAGGGTCCAGTTATCAAATATTGTAGAAAACCCTTTGACATCTTGGTTAAGATTTTTAATTTTTAAGATTCGCAAGGCTGTAGGTAGAAATCTCATCAGGCCCATAAATGCATTGGTTTTGCTAAGTACTGCGCCTTTAGAAGTATCTAACCAAGCATCTGGATATTTTAATTTGACCGCCTGAAAGTAATCATTGACGATTTGTGCGATTTTTAGATCGTCGCCTTGAATAAAGTCTCCCCTAAATGCGAACTTTTCGTCATTATAATCTATGAGTCTCCTATTCCTTAATGCATCATCTCGATCTTTCATGGGATCTTTGCTGATTAGTCGAATAAGGGACTCGACGAATGCTGCTTGGGTAATAGTCTGCTCACTGGTAATGCCGTCGCTAACCCCTAATCGTTTAATTCTTTCATAAAACGGCGACTTTGGATCTTCATTCAAGGCAATAGCTATGTTATGCGCTGTTTTCTGAGGACTTCTGTGTTTTGCATAATCATAAAGATCATATGCGAGACTGCGATTGACCTTCGTTTGGGCAAGATTGACAGTGGAAAATATATATGCTTGATCCGCAATATCTAGGCCGACAAAGATGCTCACCGGGACTTCAAAGTTACTCCCTGTATAATCTTCTAGCCCTGCCAACCTGTGTTGGCCATCTAATACTCGGGCTATTTTTCCTATATGATCTGCTCCTAAATCCGAATCATCTGACGTAAAAAGCGTCATGGTTTTATTGACTTTGTCAATTGCTGTGTTTTCTATATCCACAGAGATGATAATTGATGAGGGGAAAGTTGCATCCTTGTTTGTTACATATTTTTTTATTTCCTGAACTCTTTTAGTGCTTAAAGGGCGTTGTATGCCTAGATATGATTCTATTGCCCGCTCTTCTCTCTCGATGCGCCTGACGTCAAAATATGAAATAGCCATTAAGATATCGAATGGCATACTAGCTAAGTAGAACTCTCCGATAGGTTGTTTTATGGAAAGGCAGGGAAACTTAAACTCGCCTTTATTTTCTTTGTAATCTAGCATAAACTACCTATCCCTAAATCTAGAGGCGAAGTTTTGTCCTTCCGTGGCAATAACGTCATTTGCGTCAATCATCTGAGATTCAGGCGAAGCCTGATTATTAATAAATATTGCGATAAATAAAAGCGCAAAACATACCCAAAATACAGTAATTGAGAGTGATAACGTTGATTGCCCATTAAAATTGCTGTTTGATAGGCTGGTTGCTATTAGCACGCTAGATATAATTGCGAATAGAATTGATAATAGCAATAAGCCAATTGCTTTATCTGAATACTTTTCTTCCTTGCGCAATTTGATTGCGATATAAATAACTGGCGCAAGAGCTGCGATAGAATAGCTAAATAATTCGCCCTTCTGATAAAGATTGGGAAACTTGGATATGTAGTTGGAAAATAGGTGGTTATCGCTTTTATCGATTGCCGCAAGAGCTAAAGTGCCTAGCCAAAGAGGACTTGTTGAAAAGGTAAAGTTAATCACCCACTCCATCAGTGTCCGCATAAAGTTTTTGAACCAGAGTCTGATTGCCGGATTTGTAAAAAAGTTCAGCATCTATATACCTATCACGATGACGACTTCTCGATAGCGTCCGCGATATTCACTTTTTGCGGAGAGAGTATCTCTCCTGTCCGTATAAAGGATCCGCGATTTGTTTTCATATAGGCCTAACACATCATCTGATTGTGAGTGAGTCATTATGACTTTAGCGCCCCTTTCGCTCGCTCGAAAAAGTGATCGTGCTAACCTTTTGTGATCGTTAAATGTGAAAGGCAGAGATGAATATTTTTTGAATTTATCAGCCGAGGAAGAATCAAAGTAAGGCGGATCAGCAAAGATTAGATCTCCTTCCTTCGCGTTTCTGATTGAGTGACTGAAATCAATACTAGTTAATTTGGTATTTTTGAGGTATTCAGATATGATCGGGAAATCTTCTGCTCTCATTAGCACATTAGTCTTAGTGCCTATAGGGACATTAAATTGACCTTCTAGGTTTACTCTGTAGAGACCATTCCAGCATGTACGATTAAGATAAATCATTCTTGCTGCAATCTCTATTCTTTTGGTTGGCCTGCTAGATCTTATATTGTAATAATATTCTTTAGAATGCTTTTTCTGATGTCTTTCGAGTAAATCCAGAATGCCCTCATGGTTATCTCTAATCGCCCTATATGTTTCAATAAGTTCTTTATTCGAATCATTCAAGTGACTAAAGGCAGGTTTCTTTGAAAAGAATACTGCTCCACTACCCAAGAAAGGCTCAAAGTAATTGCTATAATCGCCATCAAATAGCTCGGGATGTTGTTTATATAGCCAGCCCTTCCCGCCGGGCCATTTAAGAAATGGTGTGATCATCGACTAGATCAGCATAGCGGGAAGGGCTAAAGATGTCATTCAGTTGTGGTGATGGGCTGACTTTACGCCTCTATGTAGTCCTCGACGGGGGGGCAGCTGCACACGAAGTTTCTGTCGCCGTAGACGTTGTCCACTCTATTCACGCTGGGCCAGTACTTCCACTGTTTCTGCGTGCTGGTGGGGTAGGCGGCGGTTTCGCGGCTGTACGCGCGGTTCCAGTCCATGTCGATCAGGTCGGCCTGGGTGTGGGGCGCGTGCTTCAGCGGGCTGTCGGCGGCGGTGATCAGTTCGTCCTGCACGTCCTGAATCTCGCGGCGAATGCCGAGCATCGCCTGGATAAACCGGTCGAGTTCCGCTTTGGGTTCACTCTCGGTCGGTTCGATCATCAGCGTGCCGGGCACGGGGAAGCTCATGGTGGGGGCGTGGAAGCCGTAGTCCATGAGGCGCTTGGCGACGTCCTCCTCGGTTATGCCGCTCTCGGCTTTCAGGGGGCGCAGGTCGATGATGCACTCGTGCGCCACGCGGTCGTTCCGGCCGGTGTACAGGACGGGGAACGCGCCTTTGAGGTGGTGGGCGATGTAGTTGGCGTTCAGCAGGGCGACCTGCGTGGCGACTTTCAGGCCGCGTGCGCCGAGCAGGCGGATGTACAGGTAGCTGATGGGGAGGATGCTGGCGCTGCCGTACGGCGCGGCACTGACGGCCCCCGTGCTGCTCTCGCTGGTGGGGCGCACGGCGTGGTTCGGGAGGAACGGGGCGAGGTGCGCCTTGACGCCGATGGGTCCCATGCCGGGGCCGCCGCCCCCGTGGGGAATGGCGAAGGTCTTGTGCAGGTTCAGGTGGCTGACGTCGCTGCCGATCAGGCCGGGTTTGGTCAGGCCGACCTGGGCGTTCATGTTCGCGCCGTCCAGGTACACCTGCCCGCCGTGCTGGTGGATCAGCTCGCACGCTTCGGTCACGCGTTCCTCGTACACGCCGTGCGTGCTGGGGTACGTGATCATCAGCGCGCCCAGGTTCTCGCTGTGCTTCTCCGCCTGGGCTTTCAGGTCGTCCATGTCGATGTTGCCGTCCGCGTCGGTCTTCACGACCACGACCTGCATGCCCATCATGGCGGCGCTGGCGGGGTTCGTGCCGTGCGCGGATGCGGGAATCAGGCAGATGTTGCGGTGCGCCTCGCCGCGGCTCTCGTGGTACTTGCGGATGACCAGCAGGCCCGCGTACTCGCCCTGCGCGCCGCTGTTCGGCTGGAGGCTCACGGCGTCGTACCCGGTGATGTCCGCCAGCCACGCCTCCAGTTCCGCCAGCATCTCCGCGTAGCCTTCCGTCTGGTCGGCGGGCGCGAAGGGGTGCAGCTGGCCGAACTCGGGCCACGTCACGGGAATCATTTCCGTCGTGGCGTTCAGTTTCATGGTGCAGCTGCCCAGCGGGATCATGCCGTGCGTCAGGCTGTAATCCTTGTTCTCCAGGCTCTTCAGGTACCGCAGCATGCCGTGCTCGCTGTGGTGCGTGTTGAACACCGGGTGCGAGAGGTACTCGCTCTCTCGCTTCAGGTCGGCGGGAATGCCGTCCACGAACTTGTGCTGGTACTCGGACAGCACCTTGAACTCCTGACCGTTGTCGTTCTGCCGGGTTCCGGCAATCGCTTCGATCAGGTCTTCGATGTCGGCGGGCGTGGTGGTTTCGTCCAGGCTGACTGAGATCAGATCATTCTCGTAGCGGAGGTTGATGCCCATGCCTTCAGCGCGGCTCCGGATGGCGGCGGTGTCACCCTTGAACGTCAGCGTGTCGAAGAATTCCCCGTTGACCAGTTCGACGCCAGCCTCCGTCAGGAAGCGTGCCAGGATGCCCGTCAGGCGGTGCGTGCGCTCGGCAATCGTGCGGATGCCTTCGGGGCCGTGGTAGACGGCGTACGCGGCGGCCATGTTCGCCAGGAGGGCCTGCGCGGTGCAGATGTTGCTGGTGGCCTTCTCGCGGCGGATGTGCTGCTCGCGCGTCTGCATCGCCATGCGCAGCGCCGGGCGGCCCTTGACGTCCTTGCTCACGCCGATCACGCGGCCGGGCATGGAGCGCTGGAAGTCGCTGCGGCACGCCAGGAACGCCGCGTGCGGCCCGCCGAAGCCCATCGGCACGCCGAAGCGCTGGGCGCTGCCGATCACGATGTCCGCGCCCATCTCACCCACGGGTTTCACGAGGGCGCTGGCCAGCAGGTCCGTCGCGGCGATCAGCAGGCCGCCGCTGGCGTGCACACGCTCGGCAATGGGGGAGAGGTCGTGCAGGTCGCCGTACGTGCCGGGCGTCTGCACCAGCGCCGCGAAGGTGCCTTCGGGCAGTTCGGCGTCGGCGGGTCCGGTGACGATCTCGAACCCGAAGTACTCCGCGCGGGTGCGGATCACGTCGATGGTCTGCGGGTGCACGTCCTGCGCCACGTACAGCGTGCTGCCCTTGCTCTTGCCCGCGCGCTTGGCGAGGGTCATGGCCTCGGCGGCGGCGGTCGCCTCGTCCAGCAGCGAGGCGTTGCAGACGGGCATGGCGGTCAGGTCCATGATCGCCTGCTGGAAGTTCAGCAGCATCTCCAGGCGACCCTGGCTGATCTCCGCCTGGTACGGCGTGTACGCCGTGTACCAGCCGGGGTTCTCCAGCATGTTCCGCAGGATCACGCCCGGCGTGTGCGTCCCGCTGTACCCCATGCCGATGTAACTGCGGAACACCTTGTTCTTCGCCGCGACCGCCTTCAGGTCGGCCAGCGCCTGCGCTTCCGTGACCGGGCCGCCCACGTTCAGGTCACCCGTGAAGCGGATGCTCTCGGGCAGGGTCGTGTCACTCAGTTCATCCAGGCTGCCCACGCCCAGCTCCGCGAGCATGGCGGCCTGTTCGGCGGCGGTCGGGCCGACGTGACGGTCGAGGAAATCAGCGGTCTGCAGCAGATCAGTCAGGGAACGGGTCATGGAGTACTCCTGGGGGTGGGGCGTCGGGGGGGCATGGCGGCGCTGCGGCTCACCCCTTCCCGACCTCCTCCCGGTCAGGGGAAGGAGTCAGACGTGTGAGCCTCTGTGGGCTCCCTCTCCCTTCAGGGGGGAGGGCTGGGGAGGGGGTGCTGCGGAAACGCGCGGCCCGCTGGGGGGTCAGTTGTTCGCGGCTTCGTACGCGGCGGCGTCCATCAGGTCGCCCTCGCCGGTCACGTCGAGTTTGAACAGCCAGCCGCCTTCGTAGGGGGCGCTGTTGACGAGTTCGGGGGTGCCGCTCAGGGCGTCGTTCACGGCGGTGATGGTGCCGCTGGCGGGCGCGTAGATGTCAGAAGCGGTCTTGACGCTCTCGACGACGGCGATGGTTTCGCCTGCTTCGACGACGCGGCCCACTTCGGGCAGTTCGACGTACACGACGTCGCCCAGCTGGTCCTGCGCGAAGTCGGTGATGCCGACGGTGCCGTCAGCGGCGAGCCATTCGTGGGAGGCGGCGTACTTCAGTTCGGTGGGGGTGGTGGTCATGGGGTGCTCCTTCGGAGGGTTGATGGTGAATGGGTGATGGGTGATGGATCGGTTCTTTCTACTATCAACGATGGGCCATCACCGTTTGTAAAACGGCAGTTGCACGCGGGTGGCGGGGTGGTCCTTGCCGCGCACCTCGACGTCGAAGATGTCGGCTCCGGCGTGCTCGGCGTTCACGAGGGCCATGGCGATGGGATGCCCGAAGGTAGGGCTGCTCGTGCCGCTCGTGACGTGCCCGACGACCTCACCGCCGACCTTGACGGGGTAGCCCTCGCGGACGGGCACGCGCTCCAGTTTCAGGCCGATCAGGGTCTGCGTGGGGGCCGTGCGGATGTGCTCGTGGCCGATGTGGGTCTTGTCCTTCACGACCCAGCTGTACGTGCTGCTCAGCGGGTGGATGGTGTCTGAAAATTCGTGCCCGTAGAGGGGAAAGCCCGCTTCGAGGCGCAGGGTGTCGCGGGCGCCCAGTCCGGCGGGCGTGAAGCCCACGGCCAGGAGTTTGTCCCAGACGGTCTCGGCCTCGCTGGCGTCCGTGAACACCTCGAAGCCGTCCTCGCCGGTGTACCCGGTGCGGGCCAGCATCACGTCGAAACCGAAGAGCTTCGCGGGGAAGAAGGCGTTCTTCTTCCGGCTGCTCAGGTCGGTGTCGGTGTGGGGTTGCAGCAGGCTCTCGGTCTGGGGGCCCTGCGCGGCCAGCAGGGCCCAGCGGTCGCTCTCGTCGGTCAGGGTGACGTCGAACCCTTCGGCGTGGCTTTGCAGGTGCGCCCAGTCCTTGGCGATGTTGCTGGCGTTCACGACCGTCAGGTACTCGTCTGGCGCGACCATGTAGATGTAGATGTCGTCCACCAGCCCGCCGGACACGCCGGGCAGCCAGTTGTACTGAGCGCGGCCGGGTTTCAGTTTGCTGACGTCGTTGGTGGTGACGTGCTGCAGGAAGGCCAGTGCGCCCGGGCCCTGCACGCGGAATTCGCCCATGTGGGACACGTCGAACACGCCAGCCTTCGTGCGGACGGCGTCGTGTTCGGCTTTCACGCCGGCGTACTGCACGGGCATGTCCCACCCGCCGAAGGGGACCATGCGGGCTCCGGCGCGCAGGTGCGCGGCATGCAGCGGCGTCCGCTTCAGCGGCTCGGTGGGGGACTGGTTCACACCTGAAACTGTAGCCGACCCACCCCCGGAGCGTCCGGGCCGTCTGGACGCCCGGGGGGTGTACGCTGGGGCATGACGACCGGGAAAAAGAGCGTTCCACAGGGTGAAAAACGTCAGACTGGAACGGTGTACGAGCAGCTGACGGACCGGGCCTTGGAAGCCCTGCGGCAGGGGCATACTCCCCGTGCTGCCTGGGCCGCCGCGCAGGCTCTCGTGACCGCGAAACCCAGCACGCTGGCCAAGGGCTGCCCACGCTCCACATTCGTCTCCCTGGCCGAACACGGGTACCTGCGGGGTGTGCCTGCACAGGCTGGCGCTCGCCCCCTGAGCCTCAACGCCCGTCATGCCCTGCACGCGCGGACGGTCGCGCAGGCTGACCCTGACCTTCTGAACTGCAAGCAGGCGTGGTGGGCCGTGACCCGCGCACACTCCGGCACGGACCGCGAAAACCACGCGGGCATCCTGGACGTCCTGCACGCGCTGATGGTGCGCGACGCCCTGACCGACCCACCCGCCCCGTGAGCCCCTCGCACCTGCTGGCGCTGCGGCCCCCGCCGGACATCGAGGCCCGCGTCGTGGCGTTCCGGGAAGCCCACGGCGTGCGCGACGCGGCGGCGGTGCCGCACGTCACCGTGAAGGCCCGCAGCGGTCTGGACGACGATCTGCGCTGGCTGGACCTCATCCCGGCGGTGGCGGCGGCGATCCCGCCCGTTCCGGTCGAACTGCTCGCGCCGCGCGTGTTCCCGGACGGCCGCGCCCTGTACCTGCCCGCCCGCAGTCCCGGCGCGGTGCGGCTGCACCTCGCCCTGCTGGACGCCCTGAGGCCCGCGCGGCGCTTCGGGTACGAGGGGCCGCAGATGACCCCGCACCTCACGCTGGCCCTCGGGCGGCGGGACGTGACCCTGGACGCCCTGCTGGACGCGGCGCGGCTGGCGTTCCCGCAGCCGCTGTCCTTCACCGCCACCCACCTCGTCTGGATGCGCAAACCCGGACCCGGCGGCGCGTACCAGCCTGTGCAGGCGTGGCCGCTCGGAGGGTAGGGTCCGTGACCTGTACGCGCCCGTACCGACACGGTGGGCGGGGTGCGGTTCACTGCCGTCATGAACACCCTGATCATCGGAGCGACCGGCGGGATCGGCGCCGCCACGGCCCGCGTCCTGGCCGCGCAGGGCGACACCCTGACCCTCAGCGGCCGGAACGAGGCGACCCTGACCGCCCTGGCCGCCGAACTCGGCGCGGCCCACCACGCCGCCGACCTGGGCTACGAGAGCCATGTGCGGGCGCTGCTGGAGGGCGTGCCGCCCCTGGACACGCTGGTGTACGCGGCGGGCGCGGCGCTGCCCGGACCCCTGAAGGACGCCGACCCCACGCACGTCCGCGCCGTGTGGAACGCCAACTACTTCGGGGCGCTGTGGGTGCTCAAGCACGGGCTGGGCCGCCTGAACGCGGGCGGGCGCGTGTACCTGATCGGGGCGCGGCCCGAACTGGTCACGGCGCGCGGTTTCAGTCAGTACGCCGCCAGCAAGGCCGCCCTGGCCCGCGCGGCAGAGGTCGCGCGGCTGGAACACCGGGGCGTGGGGGTCACGCTGGTCCTGCCGCCCGCCGTGGACACGCCCCTGTGGTCGCAGGTGGGCCGCGTGCCGAAAGGCGCAGTCACGCCGGACGTGGTGGCCCGCGCCATCGCCGCGCACCGTGCGGGCGACCCCACGCCGGAACTCAGGGTGGACTGACCGCCGCCTGCACGCCCGCCTCGCTCAGCAGCCACGCGACCGGGCCGTCGTGCGGGTCGGCGGGCAGGCGCGGCACGATCAGCGCCCCCTGGATCACGCCCACCGTCACCCCCGCGAAACCCGGCAGCAGGCGGTCGTAGAAGCCGCCGCCGTAGCCCAGGCGCACGCCGCGCCGGTCGAAGGCCAGCGCGGGCAGCAGGATCGCATCCACGGTGTCCAGGCCCACCTGCGGCGCGTCGGCGGGCGGTTGCAGCGCTCCGAAGCGGCTGACCTCCGTGGCGGTGTCCCAGGGGTGCAGCGTCAACCTGGGCGTGGGCCGGAAGCGGGCGCGGGGGGCCAGCAGTTCGAACTCGCCGCGCAGCGCCGACACGTCCGGCTCGCCCGGCAACGCCCGGTACGCCAGCACGCACCGGGCCCCCACCGCACGCAGCAGCGTCCGCGCCTGCGCCGTCACCTCACCGGACACGTCCGGCAGCCCGGCGCGCACGGTCCGCGCCCAGGTCCTCCAGGCAGCCTTGTCGGACAGGTCGGTGGGTGGGTCGGGTCGGGTCACGCCCGCCATTGTGTCCCGACCACCGCACACAACGGTGAACGCCCCCACCGCGCAGGCAGGGACGTTCACCGGAAGCAGGCGCGCGGGGGATTACTGCGCGGCGAGCTTCAGCGCGACGGACCTGAGCTTCATGCCGCTGAGCCTGGCGGTCATGGTGGCCTTCCCGGTCGCGAGGTCCACGGTGTACAGGTCGGTGTCGTTGCCCGACACGCGGCTCAGGTACGCGCTGCCCGCGCCGGCGATGTCGAAGCCGGTCATGTCCGCCATGACGTTCACGCCCAGCGCGCCCACGGTGTTCAGGGTGTTGAACTGCGGGCCGACCGTGTTCATGACCAGGATGTCCAGATCGGCGTCGATGGTGTACAGGGTGGTGGTGGTGCCGGCCGCGATGGCCCCCGTGCCGCTGTTGTCGAAGGAATTGGTGTAAGCGGCGGCCACCACGCCAGGGTTCCTGCCGGCGTTCGGGTCGCCCGGGGCGTACACGAAGGTGCCGTCGGCGGTGGTGCCGGTCGTGGCGGGCGTGGGGGCGGCCATCAGGGTATGGCGGAAGTTCAGGTCGTTCGTGCCGGCCACGCGCAGGCGGTTGGCGACCGGGTTGAAGTCCGCGGCGACCACCGTGGCGCCCGTGACGGTGCTGTCGGCAGTGGCGGCCCCCGTGACGGGGTTGATCATGAACACCCGGCCGCTGGCCGCGACGCCGTACAGCCGGCCGTCGGTGTTGCGCACGTCCAGGTCCACCAGGGTGTCGCCGCCCAGCCCGGAGATGCCCTGCGTCACGGAGCTGGCGTCGGGGTTGCCCAGGCCGAAGGTCACGAGGGTGCCGTCGCTGCCCAGGCCGTACGCGAGCTGACCGGCGGGCGGGGCGGGCAGGCGCATCTGGTTGCACGAGGCGAGGGCGGCAGAGATCAGGGTCAGCAGGGCCAGGTTCTTCATGGGGGTCCTCCGGGACAGGGGTGGGGCGGGCAGGGACGCGGGACGGGCCAGGGGCGAGGAACACCGGCCCACGCGGCGGGGTGTTCCTGCGGAGCGAAGCCTGACCAGCCATATGCGGCGCGGCCCGCGCTGGATGACCGGGCGGCGTTCACCGAACCTTGACTCTTCGCGCCTCCGGCCGGGCGCGCTATGCTGCGCTGCCCGCCCATGCTGATCGACTCCCTGACCCATCCCACCCCGGACGCCCTGCTGGCCTTCCTGCGCGCGCACCTGCACGCCCGCGTGACCCTGCACCTGGCCGGCGAGGTCGAGGTGCTGTACGCGGGCCGCGCGGCCAGCATGGCCGAGGCCGGCGACCGCCTGCTGCTGCTCAAGCCCGACGGGTCGCTGCAGGTGCACGGGCCGCGCGGCGTGAAGCCCGTGAACTGGCAGCCGCGCACCGATCACCTCTCGGCGGAACTGGAGGGCGGCTGCGTGGTCCTGCACGCCGAGCGGCGCAGCCCCGCCGAGGTGGTGCGCGTCCGTGTGATCGGCTGCGCGCAGGTCACGGCCCTGCACCTGGGCGACGAGGCGCTGTTCCTGCTGCAGGGCAGCGAGGCGCAGATGCAGCGGGCCCTGGCCCGCGCCCCGCACCTGATCGAGGACGGCCTGACGGTCCTGGACCGCGAACTGCTCGTCGGGGTGGGTGGCATCGACCTGTACGCCCGCGACGCGCAGGGGCGCTACGTGGTCGTGGAACTCAAACGCGGCAAGGCCGGCCACGACGCCGTGCACCAGCTCGGCCGGTACGTGGACGCCGTGCGGGAACAGGTGCCGGGGAACGTGCGCGGCATCCTCGCCGCGCCCGACATCACGGTCCCGGCGCTGAAGGTCGCGCAGGCCGCCGGCCTGGAGTACGTGAAAGTCGAGGCGCTTCCCCAGGTGCCCGAGGAAGCGCTGCAACCCACGCTGTTCTGAGGGAAACGGGAAGCGGCGCGCGGTGAGTGCTTCCCGCGGACCGCGCCCGTACTGTCGTCCTCATACGGACTCCGATTGAATGGGCTTTACAGCCCGTTCAATCCGAGCGAAACGAGTGGAAGAAAAACGGGTTCCGGACGTGGAGCCGGCAATCCGGTGAAGTTCCGGATTGTTGGCGAAACAAACGGAATCCGTATCATACGGACTCCGATTGAATGGGCTCTACAGCCCGTTCAATCCGAGCGAAGCGAGTGGAAGAAAAACGGGTTCCGGACGTGGAGCCGGCAATCCGGTGAAGTTCCGGATTGTTGGCGAAACAAACGGAATCCGTATCAGCCCACCTCTTTCGGGCCTTTCAGGCCGGTCTTTCCTTCGCGTTCCTGAAGGACGGCGGCGACGTCGGCGGGGGAGACCCCGACCTCGGCCATGGCGAACAGGGTGTGGAACAGCAGGTCGGCGACCTCGGTGGCCAGCTCGGCGCGGTCGGCGTTCTTCGCGGCCAGCAGCACCTCGCCGCTCTCCTCGCTGATCTTCTTCAGCACGCGGTCCAGGCCGCCGGCGTGCAGGCGGGCCACGTAGCTGTTCTCGGGCAGCGTGGCGAGCCGCTCGGTGATGGTGGCAAAGACGCGGTCCAGCGTGCCGTCCAGCCCGGCGGGGGGTGTATCGGTGGTCAGGAGCGGCTGGTGGTAGCAGGAGTACGCGCCGGTGTGACAGGCGGGGCCGGTCTGGTGAACGCGGTACAGCAGGCTGTCGGCGTCGCAGTCGGCCTGCACGTCCACGACGCGCTGGGTGTGGCCGCTGGTCGCGCCCTTGACCCACTGCGCCTGCCGGGAGCGGCTGTAGTACGTGGCCTCGCGGGTGTCCAGGGTGCGCTCGACGGCGGCGCGGTCGGCGTATGCCTGCATCAGCACGGCGCCGCTGCGGGCGTCCTGCGTGACGACCGGGATCAGGCCGGTCTGCGGGTCGAAGTTCAGGGTGTCCAGGGAGATGGAAGAGGTCATGTCACGGCCCTCCAGAGGCCAGGGTGCCGGGGTGGCAGGTGTGGAGTGAGGGTTGTTGACCGCTCAGGACCCACGGCTCAGGGTCCACGGCTCAGGGCGTGTCGTTCAGGGCGTGTGGGTGTCCTGCCAGTCGGGCCGCACGGGCAGCCCCTCGCCTTTCAGGTACGCCTTGACCTGCGGCACGGTCAGTTCCCCGAAGTGGAAGACGCTGGCGGCCAGCGCGGCGTCGGCGTGCCCGCCGCTGTCACCGCCGCGCAGCACGTCACGGAAATCCTCGAGTTTCCCGGCGCCGCCGGACGCAATCACCGGAATGTCCAGCGCGCTGGCCACCGCGCGGGTCGCCTGCAGGTCGAAGCCGGCGCGGGTGCCGTCGGCGTCCATGACGTTCAGGCAGACCTCGCCCGCGCCGAGCGCCTGGCCGCGCACGGCCCACTCGATCAGGTCCAGGCCGGTGTCCACGCGCCCGCCGGCGCGGAACACGTTCCAGCCCCGCCCGTCCGGACGGCGTTTGGCGTCGATGCTCAGCATCACGCACTGCGCGCCGTGGTGGTCGCTGGCCTCGCGGATCAGTTCGGGGCGGGTCAGGGCGCCGCTGTTCACGCTGATCTTGTCCGCGCCGGCCAGCAGCAACTGCCGGAAATCCGAGAGGTGGTTCACGCCGCCCCCGACGGTCAGGGGCATCATGACCTGCTCGGCGACCCTGGCGGCGACGTCCAGCATCAGGCTGCGGCCTTCAAACGTGGCGGTGATGTCGTAGAACACCAGTTCGTCGGCCTGCTGCGCCTCGTACGCCTGGGCCAGCACCAGCGGGTCCCCGGCGTCGCGGTGGTCCTCGAAGAAGCGGACGTTCTTCACCACCCGTCCGTTCTGCACGTCCAGGCAGGGAATGATGCGCTTGGTCAACATGGGGGCAAGTCTACGCGGTCAGGGTGCGGGCAGACCGTGTGCGTGTCATACGAGACGGGCGCCCCGGGGCGGCACACGCGCCAGCCAGAATGTTAAACAGGCTTTATAAATCCCTCATGAGCTCTGCTAAGCTGATGGTCACCAGCGGCACGAGGCCGCCGGTCGCCTCGCACGCGCAACGGCTGCCGCCCTTGGGGGAACCGTGAACACCCGCAGGATCCTGATCATCGACGACAACCCGAATGACGTGGAGCTCGCCCTGACCGCCCTGGACGACGGGCCGGCCGGCAGCCCCGGCCACGAGGTCAGTGTCGCGTCCGGCGGTCCGGAAGCGATCGAGCTGCTCCGCGCCGCCCGCAGCGCCGGCACGCTGCCCGACCTGATCCTGCTGGACCTGAAGATGCCGCACATGGACGGCATCGCGGTGCTCGACGTCATCCGGGCCGACCCGGGCCTGCGCGGCATCCCGGTCGTCATGCTCACCACCAGCGGTGAGGGCCGCGACATCCGCGAATCCTACGCGCACGGCGCGAGCGCCTACGTCATCAAACCCATGGATTTCACGCAGTTCCGCGCCGCCATGCAGACCATCCAGGCGTTCTGGACCACCCTGAACCGCCCCCCCAGCCTCAACTGATACGGACTCCGATTGAATGGGCTGCAAAGACCATTCAATCCGAGCGAAGCGAGCAGGAGCTGGGCGGGTTCCGTCTGTCCCGTTCCCACCCTGGAACAGCACCGGGTTGCCGACGCCACGCCCGCCCGTGCGCTCTGCTCCCGCCCGCTTCACACGCGCCTCTCACCCTGTGGGAAGCGGGTGGGGTACGCTCGGCACGTCCCACCCCGAGCTTCAGACCGCGCCGGCCCCACCCCGGACCGGCCTGCCTGTCATGCCCTGACGCTGACGTTCCCTGCCCCCACCCCACAGGAGCCCCCATGCCCCAGCCCCTTCAGGCCGCCACGCTGCTCGCCCTGCTGACCCTCGCCGCCTGCCGCTCCGTGCCCCTGCCGGAAGCCACGCCGACCGGCCGCGCCCAGCAGGACGGCGACGCGCCCCTCACCGCCCAGAGCGGCACGCGCCTCAGCGACGCCACCGCCCGCAGCCGCGTGACCGCCGCCGGGATTCCCGTGGTGTCCAGCGGCAACTGCAGTGTCCGCAGCAACGCCAGCTGCACGTCCCTCGAACAGATCTACTCCGGCACCATCGACGGGATCATCACGCTCAAGCAGGCGTCCGGCTGCGCCGTGAACATCACGGGCGGCACCGAGGTCGGGCACGCCAGCGGCACGTACAGTCACTACAACGGCTACAAGGTCGATACTTCCATCACCACCTGCGTGAGCAACTACATCACCGCGAACTTCACGTACATCGGCGTACGCGGCGACGGCGCGCCCCAGTACCGCAGCGCCGCCGGGAACATCTACGCCCGCGAATCGAACCACTGGGACATCCTGTACTACTGATACCGACTCCGATTGAATGGGCTGCAAAGACCATTCAATCCGAGCGGATGCGACTCGTAGAGCTGCCCCGCAGAGCAGGAGAGAAACGGATTCCGGACGTGGCGTTGGCAGATCGGTGGTGTTCCGATCTGTTAGCGAAACAAACGGAATCCGTATGAGCAATAGTGCGGACACTTTTCAAGCGCTAGAGGGAACAAGCATGGAAAACGTCTTCTGTAACGCCATTCCTGCTCACCCCCTCCCAGCCTCCCCCCTCAAGGGGGAGGGGTAAACACGGCGTGTTCATCGCTGGTCTGCCCTGAAGGTATGAACCTGTCCGCACCATTGATGAGACGGACTCCGATTGAATGGTGCTGGCAACCGTTCAATCCGAGCAGACTCGCAGAGCGGCGCCGCAGGGCGAGTGGCAGCAGAGCGGGGTCGGGCGGGGCGTCGGCAACCCGGCGCCCTGCGGGGGTGGGAACGGGACAGACGGCAGTCCGCCGCAGGTGAACGAAACCTTCACCGCGCCCCACGCCTGCACCCGCGGCGCGCACCGTACCCTGACAGACATGCGCGTGTACATCGGCTGCGGCGGCTACAGCAACGACGACTGGACGGAAGAGGGCCTGCTCTACGAGGGGGTCCGCAAGGACGAGTACCTCGCCACCTACGCCCGGCACTTCGACGCCGCCGAACTGAACAGTTCCTTCTACGCCATTCCCGGCCTGAAGGCCTTCGAGGGCATGGCCCGCAGGAGCGGTGGCCGGGTGCGGTTCGCCGTGAAACTCCACCGGGTCTTCACCCACGACCGCGCGCCCACCGACGCCGACTTCGACCGGATGCTGCAGAGCCCCGAACCGCTGCGCGAGGCGGGCGTCATGGGCCCCTACCTCGCGCAGTTCCCGTTCTCGTTTCACCGCACGCCCGCCAACCGCCGCTACCTGGGCCAGCTGGCCGAACGCTTCGCCGGGCATGAACTGGCCGTCGAGATGCGCCACGAGGGCTGGGACCGCCCGGAAGTCCGCGAGGGCATGGCCGAGCGCGGCCTGATCTGGGTCAGCCCCGACTACCCGCCCGCCGGGGGCCTGCCGGAACCGCAACTGCACGTCACCGGGGACGTGGGCTACCTGCGCCTGCACGGCCGTAACGCCGGCAGCTGGTGGGAGGGGCAGAGCGCCGCCGAACGCCACGACTACCGCTACAGCCGCGCCGAGATGGACGAATGGGCGCAGAAGATCGCCCTCGTGGCGGACGACCTGAGCGAGCTGTACGTGTTCTTCGAGAACACCACCAAGGGCCACGCCCTGCACAACATTCCCCAGTTGCGCGCGGCCCTGAACGCCCACGGCGTGCCGGTGCAGACGCCGGACCCCGGCCAGGGTCCCGAGCAGGGCCGCCTGCTCTGAGCGGACCGGACATGAAAACCCCCCACCGGAGTGGGGGGTTCTGTGTGGCTCGGCAGGTTGGGGTCGAACCAACGACCGTCCGATTAACAGTCGGATGCTCTGCCACTGAGCTGGAAAATATCGTCTAGGACAGTATAAATCTCATTTGTTGTGGGGGTCAAGTGGCTGGGGAACACACGATCTCAAAGTCGTCCGTGTGCCTGTGGGTCAGTTGGTATAGTCCCCGCCGTGTCTCGTTTCACCAGTGCACCTTCTGCGAAAGTCCTCCGTTACCCTGAGTGAGTGAGACACGACCGTCTTGAACGCATCCGACGGCTGAATCGCACAAGCTTCAGATGGCCCAACAAGATCTACCTCGAAACCTTCGCCGAGATGGAACTCGTTCTGGACCAGCGAGAGGTAGTTGGCTGGAACTAGACTTTGTTGGCGAATTCGAAACCTGCTGTTTGGCGGGGCGGATCATCGCGGCTCAGTAACGATAAATGCGGAGTCCGGGGGCCATCACCTGAATTCGCTAACAGAGGCGAACTATGCCCGACAGGAAACGCCTTGAGGCCGTGACAGCCACGCTCGCAGCGTCCAAACGCGATCGGTCAGCCCAATCGCCATCGCCGATATGCGCTGGAGGTGCTGTTGACGTCCCTTCGGGACGTCAAGCTTCTTCCGAAGACCGCGTTGCGTTCGGCACCAGTTGTAGGTCCCCTGAACCAGATGAGCCAGGCTCACCCGGTGGACTGTCAGCCTCGCGAATGCGAGGCTTTTCCTCGCCAGGTGGGGATTCATCCGTCTTGCCGTCGCGTTCTGACGCTCCACGGCAGAGGTATTGGGCTTCCGGTAGCCCAACCGCTGCAGTTCCTCGTGCACCCGGGTGCGAGTCCCTGCGGCGATCTCGGTTCGGACGCTCACGACCCGCTTCCCGGCATACTCCTTGATGATCCGTACGTGGGCCGAGGATCGCGGGATCCGGTAAGCCGTCTTCGGGAACCGCCCCCGCGTCCCCTGTCTCGCAGGCCGGTACGGCCTGCCGAATACTTCAGGGAATAACGTCTGGTACGACAGAAAACCGTCCGTGAACAGGACCAGTCCATGCGGATCAGCGAGGCGTTCTTTGGTCTGAACGAGCAATGACCGCGTCAGGGTGGCGGTGCGCTCGCCGATTTCACCCTGGATCAGGAACTTACTGCTGGGACAAGAGTTTCCAGGCGGCACGAGATGCCCTCCAGAACGCTGCCGATCACGGCCCCACACGGATTTTTATCGGTCAGCACAGCATGCTGCGCGTACCTGTTCCCTGCGCCCCGCACCACACGACATCCGGCGCCTCTCGCCTTCTCGTTGTTCGACCGCCTGATGCTCGTCTCCGGGCTGTTCAGGCTGAGAAGGGCTTGGCACGGCTCAACATGCACTCCAGAACGCGATAGAGAAAATGACGTGCTGACCGACGTTTCTCCTGATCCGCGTCCTCATGACGTCGTGTGGCACACGACTCCGACAGGCATGGAAACTCTTAACTTTAGATGAACATGCTTTTTTGGAACATGCTGTAGTATCAAAAAAGCCAAGTTGCGGCGTGACGAATGAAAATCAGTCCGGTGAAGACCCCTGGGGGTAAGAATGGAACCGTTCACTCTCCTGCCGGCCTCACTCACACCACCTGCGGGGTACGTTACGTTCTTCCGCTTCGTCAGAAGGCACCGCGTGACTACTCCGATCACTGCCGTGTACGTGTCCCCGAGTTCCAACCGCTGGAATGAGCTCGGCCAACCGGCGGTTTACGCAAGTTCGAGCAGGGCGCTCGCCGAGGCAGAGGTTCTCAAAAGCGTCTCGGCGACGATCTTACAGGCTGCTCTCGTTCCCATCCTCGTCCACGTCCCTAGTGAACTGATTCAGACGCTACCGGATGACCAGTATCCAGGTGACTGGAATCACAATCCTCACCCTACCTCCACGCAGACCATAGGAGGTGGGTGGCTCAATGCCATGCGCGGCCTCGCCCTGCGCGTACGATCGGAGCGAGACCCGCATCAGTACAACGTCATCATCAACCCTCGCCACCAAGACGCCGTGCGAATACTCACGTGCGTTGATCCTAATTGGCCGCGCAGGTAAACCAATAACTTCGCTCACCGGACTGAAATCGACACATATCCCCAAAGGAGCTGACTGAAGAAAAAGTAAGATACTCCCAAAGGCTTATAGAGGGGGTCGATGTAGAAATACAATTTTATCAATACTCCTTATCCCCAGTCGAATTCTTCCTAATAGGTAATTCAAGTGAAGCAAGAGGTGAAAAAATGAGCTCTGGATATCCTATCTATACTAGTACCCCTTCTCATAAGGAAATAGCAAGGATTCTTGGAATGATGATCGACAGCCCTTCTCAGCTTATCGATAAAATCACTCATGGCTTACCTTTTTCTGCTATGGAAAACCTGCAAAAAGCTTTAAGTGTTTCAAACTCTGAGCTTCTAAAAATCACTCATATGTCTCGGACGACATATAACCGCAGAAAAGAAATGGGTGAGCTTAGCCTTGGGGAATCAAATATAATATTCAGATATGCACAAATATATGCTCTTGCCCTTCGAGTATTTGAAGACCCCAAGTTGGTTGATAGCTGGCTGACGAGCGAGCTTGACGTTTTCAGTGGTAAGACACCTCTTGAATATTCAGTAACTGAGCCTGGGGCTGCCTATGTTAATAATGTTCTAATTAATCTTGATCAAGGTAATTTTATGGCATAAGGAAAATTATTTTAACCCTTTTATAAATACATCGTATTTATCATTAGGCCTCTGCTAAAGTTGATCTGATGCGAAATCGAATTGAATGGTTTTGTAAAGCCATTCAATTCGAGCGGAGCGAGTAAGAGCAGAACGGGTTCCGGACGTAGAGTTGGCCGTCCGGCGCCCTTCCGGGTTATCAACGAAACAGAAGTAATTCATATGACTTCTGAGTATGTCGGGGATTCCTCCTTGTAGACGACAACAGCGGAGAGGGAAATGACCGAAAACCCACTTTCGTAGGAGGTCTAGAGCAGTTCTCCGAATTACGGCATCAGAACAACAGCATTCTGATGCCTCCATTCTCCGTCCTGCTCGGCAACATTCACTCGCTCCGCTCGGCCATAAAGAAGGCATCTTTATGGCAAATGCTCTAGTGTCGTTTCGGGCATAGCTTTGCTGCTCTCTGAGGTGGCCGTCGGTGCCAGCAGCCTTATGTGGCTGGAGAGGGCTGGTGGAGATGAGGTCCCGCAGGTGGAGCGGCGGGTGACCTGGGAGTACGCCCTCTACGCCCATGGAGAGACGGAGATTCCCACCATGACAGCGGATGGGTTTTCCATGCAAGCGAAGTCCTTTGCCTACTGGGAGGATCCCGAAGGAAGGCAGCAGCAGGACGAAGTTCTGGAATTGGAGGAAACACTCGGCGTAAAGGACCGGGACATTCTCAATTGGGCTGGGAAGCAGGGCTGGGAACTGGTGACGTACGAGAGGGAGATGGATGGCAGGCATTCGAGACGCCTGACGTTCAAACGGCCTGTACAGTTGCCTGCCCCGCAGCAGTGAGGGCGGCATAACAACGTACGGTTGCGGCAGCGTGGAGTGGGGTTTGTAGCCCCGCTCCACGACTCCATGCCTGATCGGTAGTCGGTCTACAGGTGTTCGCCCCAGCCGTGGCGTGACAACGGGCATCGGCCCCAGCCCACACGATTCAAGTCGGATGTTTCATTTGCGATGTGAGCCGATCCCTGAGGTACAACGCGACGATGTACCTCATCGACCGACTCAGCGCCTGGAGTGAGCTCGATCCCATCGTCACACTCGGACCCCCCCAATACGTCCGGGCTGACCGGCGGATGCGGATCCTCCAAGTCACCTACAACGACCCCCAGGGAGGCCGGACCGACCTCTCGGGAAGTCATACGCACGCTGAACAGTTTGAGCTGCTGACAGACCAGTCAGGCCGCCCGCTGTTCCACGACTACGTGATGTTCGGAATCCTGAACGGCGTGATCCAAAGGGGATGCGAAGCCCGCAACTGGCCCTGGTCCATCAGCCAGGATGCGTTGGGGATCTACCAAGCCACCGTCGATCAGGTCACGGCCGAAGCGACCAGTTGCAGCTTTCAGGCCCTGATCGACGCCTACCTTCAGCGGCTCCAACGAGAGCAACTGCTCTCAGAACGCGACGGACCGGCGGTTCAGACGGCCAGCCCCTGAGTCGTTCGCCGGCCACCACCATCAGGCATTGGGGGCGGCCAGCGAACCTCACGCGTAGATGTGTTCAGTGCCACTCCTGTACGCCTCGTACACGTGCGCATAGATGGCCGTGACAGCCGCATCGAACTCCACCTTGCCGTAATGCTCCGGAAGGGCATCCAGCTCACGACGGATGGCCTGCCGGACCATGGCCCGCGCCTGCTGTTTCTTCCGCCAGTCCAACACCAGACTGTCCGTTTTCAGCCGCGTCAGCAGGCTGCGCGCCACAGCCTTCACGGCCTCCCGGTCCTGATCGGACAGAGGCACATCAACAGCCGTGATCTGATCGAAGACCGCCAGTTCCTCCTCCGAGAGGTTCTCCCGCAGGGCCCGCTTGACCTCCTCGCTCAGGTCACGTCCCAGGCGCATCAGCTCCTGGAAGAACGCCTCGATGTTCGCGGACCCGGAGTTGTACTCCTGAATCATGGCTTCCAGACGCGCCGCGTAGTTCACGCGGGTCTTGTTCTGTCGGGTCAACCGCTGCACCTCGCCACTCAGGGCGGCGCGGAGCTTCTCGGCTTCCGTGCGCTTTCGGGAGGTGCTCTTGAACTTCTCCTGCAGTTTCTCGAAATCGACCTGACTGAGATCCATCCGTGCTGTTGTGTCGCGGATGACGTACCCGTACGCGGCCACAGAGGAGTCGAGCAGTTCCTCCACTTGGTGCATCACACCTTCGAGTTCCGGCTCGTCCTCGCTGTCCTCACTCAACCGGTCAGCCAGCACACGGTACAGCGCCCGCTCCGGCGCGTACGGCTGAGCCGCCGGATCAGGTAACGCTGCCTTGAACAGCCGGTTGATGGTGCGGGCCGTGTCTCTGAAGCGCTTACGAACGTCATCCCCGGCAAGCAGGGCGTCCGTGGCATCCCGAATCAACTCCAGCTTCGTTTCCCCGTGCGCCTGAATGATCGCCTGCGGGTCAATGCCAAGTGGGGTGACGATCAGCTCCGCTTCGCGGATGGCCGCTTCCAGCGCCGCCAGCAGTTCACGCTTGTCCCGTACGGGCGTGTCCTCGCCCTTCTCGCCACTCTGTCCCGTGCCGTAGATGGCCAGCGCCTTCTGAAGGTTACGGAACACCCCGACGTAATCCACGATCAGGCCACTGACCTTTTCCTCCCACACGCGGTTCGCACGCGCAATGGTCTGCATCAGCGTGTGGTTCCGCATGGGCTTGTCGAGGTAGATGGTGCTGACACTCGGCGCGTCAAATCCGGTCATCCACATGGCACAGACGAACACCAGCCGCAACGGATGGCCTGCATCCTTGAAGTTCCCTTCCAGGTCCTCCTTCACCATGCGCTGCCGGTGCGGGAGAATATCCAACCCCTTGTCCTTGAAGTCCGCAATCTCGTTCTGAGCCTGCGACACGACCACAGCCATGTCCGTCTCCCGAAGGAACTTCAGCCGGGCCAGCAGCGGATCCCTGGCCTCCCCAGTCGCCACAAGCAACTCGGCCTCAGCCGCCAGGATCGCCTCCTTCCAGTAACGCTGGACCTTGTCGTACATGCGCACAGCTGTCGCCTTGTCGAGACTGACCACCATGCCCTTCCCGAACTGCCCGCGCCCCAGGAAGTGCTGCACGAGATCCTGCGCAATCTTCTCCAGGCGATCATCACGGGTGATGAGCTGGTACTCGCGCGAGAATTCGCGCTCCACCTGCTTCTCTGCCACCTCGTCGACGCTCTCCCGGTCGAGCAGGTCTTCCATCTCCGCCTGCAACTGCTCGTTCGTCAGTTGCAGTTCCGGGATGCGGTTCTCGTAGTACAGCGGAACCGTCGCCCGGTCCTGCACCGCCTCGGAGAAGTTGTACACGGACACGTAATCACCGAAGACGTCCCGCGTTTTCTCTTCCCCCGCCATGAGGGGCGTGCCGGTGAACCCGATGAAGGCCGCGTGCGGCAGCGCCGCCCGCATGTTCCCCGCGAAGATGTCGTACTGGCTCCGGTGCGCCTCATCCGTCATGACGATCACGTCGTTTCTGGAGGACAACAGCGGGAACTGCTCCCCGGCAGGTACATGGAACTTCTGAATCAGCGTGAACAGGAACCGGTGATCCTGACGCAGCAGCTCCTTCAGATGAGCCCCACTGGAGGCCCGGACGTCCTCTTCCTTCTCCTGCACCGTCGCCGTGCGGGCGAACGTCCCGTAGATCTGCTTATCCAGCTCCTCACGGTCCGTGACCACCAGGAAGCTCCAGTTCCCCGGCACCTTCCGCAGGACCTTGCGCGCGAAGAACACCATGCTCAGGGACTTCCCGGACCCCTGCGTGTGCCAGAACACCCCCAGGCGCCCGCGATTCTCCCCAAGCTGCCCCAGCGCCTGGAGGGCGTTGTTGACCCCCAGCACCTGGTGGTTCTTCGCCAGGATCTTCGCCACACCGCCCTTGCCCTCTAGGAACACCGTGAAGTTCTCCACCAGATCCAGCAGGCGGCCAGGCTCGCACACACCGCGCAGCAGGGTTCCCAGCCCCACGCGCCGCGGCTCGTCTTCCCGCTCCACGCGCACCCACTCCGCGAAGTGCTCCCAGCCAGCCGTCATGCTTCCCACCACAGCGTCAGTTCCGTTCGAGAGAACCTGCACGGCGTTCGCCTGGAACAGGTGCGGGATGGTGTCCCGGTAATCGCGCAGGTTGTCCCGGAACGCGTTGCGCAGGCGTCGGTGCGTGGACTTCAACTCCACGAACACCAGCGGAAGCCCGTTGACGAACCCCACCACGTCCGGCCGGCGCGTGTACAGGTCACTCTTGACGGTCAGCTGCTGCACGGCCAGGAAGGAGTTCTGGTCCGGCTGTTCCCAGTCAATGACCCGAACCCGCTCGTTCTTCTCGCCGCCGCTCTCATCGTCCGGCACCAGGACCGGCACACCCGCCAGCATCAGGGCGTGCAGCTCCTGGTTGGCTGCCACGGCTGACAGCGCAGACCGGTCTGCCGTCAGCACTTCCAGCGCCTGGTCAATGCCGGATTTCGGCACGCCAGGGTTCAGGCGGGTCAGAGCCTCACGCAGAGGCTTTGCCAGGATCACATCACGGAAACTGTCGCGCCCCAGCGTGCCGGAGCTTCCCATGACCTCATGGGTGGCATCCAGCGTCTGCCAGCCCAGGCTCCGCAGGATGACCATGCAGGTTTGCTCGACCAGCCGGGCCTCGCTGAACTCACGCACGGAGGGCCTCGTACGCCTGCCGCGCCAGCTCCAGGACCGTCTCTACCTCCTCCAACCGAACGACCGTCGCCTCGAAGTGTCCCGGCGTGAAGCCGGCCGTTTCATCACCCGGCGCCACCGTCCGGCCGAACCCCTGCGGGGATTGAAGCTGCGCCGCCTCGACGTTCAGCTTCACTTCCACGCGTCCCGTACTGGCGCTGCTGATGACCCGCATGAACTCCAGCGGCCCCTGGGTCGACATCACTGAGAACCGCGCGCTCTTCTGCGTCACCTGCGCCTCCACGTCATCCGCCAGCACCGCCCCGCGGGTCTTCAACTCGTCGAACACCTGACGCGCCAACCGGTACTGCGCGTTCGTGACCGACGCCTGTACAGCCCCGTCCGTCCCGCCCTCCTCCTGATCCGCAAACGCGGCCATCACGACCGGCCACGCGGCATCCAGTTCAGCCCGCGTGGCCACAGACCGGGACAGCCACACGTTGGACTGGCGCCACCCCGTCGTTTCCACTTCACTCTCCGCCGAAGGCGTGAAGCGCACGGAGAGATGCAACGCCGCCTGACGCGGATAGATCTCCATGAACACCCGGCGGTTGCGGAACGAACGGTAGAAGCGCCGGTCCGTCGCCGTCACCGAACCCAATCCCAGCGTCCGGGTCTGAAGATCCTCCAGCACCTGCTGCGCCTCTGCCGGGAGGTGCGCGAAGCTGACGGTCTCACCAGCTGCCTGTGACGACGCGCCGTCCTGTCGGCTCAACTGGTAAGCCAACGCCTGCTGCGCCAGCGCCTCGAACGCCATCAGATCCGACTGAACTGTAAGCGTGACTTCCAGCTCCCCATTCCCAGCCCGGCCACGTCCTGCCACGTTCCGCGTCAGGTGCAGCGGATCGTCCACGTCATCCGGCGGAAGGTTCAACCAGCACTTCAAGGCGTCCTGACTCGTCAACGGCACCAGGTCGCAGAAGTTCGACCCGGCCTTGTACGCCACGTACGCGCGGTTCGCTGTCTCCGTCACCCGGCCATCCAGACCCAGCAACCGCTCCCGGACCTGAGCGAACAGCTGACGCAACGCCGGACTGGCGTTGTCGAAGTAATCCTCCACCGTCCGCGTCGCGCCCCGCTGTCTCCCCTCAGCCCGTAACGCCTGCACTTCCTCCGGCGTGAACGCCGGGAAAGACCACAGGCTCAGCGCCTGCTGCGCCAGCTCCTCCGCACGCGCCTGGATGCGCGCCTCATTCCACTCGGGCAGGTCCGCCAACTTACGGGTCATGAGCATCCGGCTGTGCCGGTACCCCTTCGGCGCTGGCAGGGACTGCTTCTCCACGAACGGCCGGTCTCCCAGCTCGCTGTTGTACCCCGTCAACGTCAGGTTCCCCAGCGTATGCACCAGCCGACGCTGCACCTCCGGCCAGTCCGATCCCAGCATCGTCTGCCACGCCCCACTCAACGAATCCGCCTTGTTGTTCTGCGGCATCACGTGCTCGATGGTCAACGTGTCGTTCTCGAACGCCTCCTTGGGGCTATGCCCCCGCTCCAGACGCACCAGCAACGGCTTGCAGACATTCATGCGGTAGATCGACGCTGTTTTCAGTGCCGCCACGAACGCCTCGTCCGACGGGAACCCATCCTGATCCCGGTCCTGGAAACGCACCAGCGCCCGCTCCAGCGACCGCACGTACTCCGCCTTCTCCAGCTCACGCCCCAACGCCGCGAAGAAGCGGTTCAGCGGCGCCGTCCGCTCCCCCAGCACCGCGCGGCGCAACAGGAACGACTCCAGCAGCCGCAGCACCCTCTCCAGATCCGCATCCGTCAGACGCCCCAGCGCGTGATCCTCCAGCACCTCCAGCAGGAACGGCGACACCACCCCCACCCGCAAGGCCAGCAGATCCTCCATCGCCAGGCGCACCTTCTCGTCAGCCAACTGCTCCGGATGCACGATCCCCATGTACAACTTCGCCAGGCGCGCCACGTCCGCCACCAGCACCTGCACGTTCTCGCCCTCAGGGCGAGCCGCACGGAACGCCTTGAACGCCGCGTACACCTCCTGCTCGTTCGGAATGCTCCGCGTCCTCAACGTCAGGTAATCCCGCATGAACCGGTCAAACGTCACGCCATCGAGCGAAGCGAACCGCAACTCCATCGGCACCCAGAAGTCACGACTCAACTCATCCTGCTCTTCCGGCCGCAGCCCCATCAGCACGTTGTTCCGAATCAGGTCCGCCTGCGTCAGATCCTTACCGGTGCTGTTCAGGCTCTCGAAGATCAACTGCGGATCATCCCGCCCCTCCTCAAGCGCCACCGTCACCACCTGCAACTTGTGCACGCCACGCAGCACCACCCGCAGATCCAACGCCGGATCCGCCAGCTTCTCCCGGAAGAACGCCACACCCGCCAGGATCGCCTTCGACTCGTTGAGCGGCACCTGACCACTCTCCATCAGCGCCTTCAACGTGTCCCGGTCCGAATGCGTCGGCAACAACTTGTACCGCGAATCCCCCGTCAGGCGCTTGTTGAACAGGTAATCCTCCCGCACGTCCGACGCCCCAATCTGCTGCATGTCCGACGTGCCATCCAGCGGCACCGCCAGCTCACCATCACGCGCCAGACGCTCGGACACCGCCAGCATGAGCAACGTCAGGGTCGTCAGGCGCTGCTGCCCGTCAATGAGCCGCGCCCGCTTCAGGTTCCCGGCCATGCTGCCCGTCCGCTCCATGAACACCACCGACCCGGTGAAGTGCATCGTGGAACGGGCATCCTGACCGATCCGCAGAATGTCCCGCCAGAACTGCTCCCGTTCCGACGTACCCCAGGAGTAAGGCCGCTGGTACAGAGGCACCTCAAACTGCTTGCTGCCGTGAAGCAGCTCTGCCAGTCTTGCCTGCTCTGCAATCATGCGATTTCCTCCTGTAGTTGTTCTTCAACGCCCTGAACGTCGAGAGTGGAAACGTCAAGCTCCCCAGACACCAGCTTGGGCAGCAGGAGGTCACGGGTACGACGGAGATTGGCACTGCGGCTAGCTAAATTAAATATTGCGTCGAACAGGGGTTTGGTCAGAGCTTCAAAGCTTTTGATTAAATGAGACGGTGGTAGGGCTATCATATAGTTCGCAAAACTCTCTGATTTAACTCGCTGCCTCCCGGTGGCACCGGACATGCTGGCTTCTGCGTGGCTCCTGAATTCTGGTAAGCGTGAAAGAAGGTAAACATACTCGGGGCATACGAGCCTCGAGCGCATGACGATGTATTCCGTTGAGCCAAACGCCGTCGAAGAATCATCGGGTAAAAAGTTGACATATCCAGTCTTGCCATTCTCTAGGCATGGAGATATGCGCGCAAACAGCGTATCTCCATTCTTGAACTTGGCCCCGCTGTTGCCTGACCTCTTCTCAATGTCATTGATAATCATCGAATCTTCCGAAAGACTGCTCATTGGAACGAAGGACTTGAGACCATCTTTTGCGACCTTGGTTTTAGGATCAATGTCGATAGCAAAAGGCATTGGCACCCAGGACCACTCGTCAGGACGCCTGCCTTGCTCATCTTCTGAGAATTCATCCTGTTCATGGCTGGGGTAGCGGTACTCCACGAACCATTCGCGATACAGGGCGCGGGCCATCTCCTCCAGGATCTGCGCCCGCCGTGTGTTGTTCTCAATCAGATCGTCGTAGGCCGAGAGGACAGCGGCGATCTTGCGCTGGGTGTGCAGAGGGGGAAGTTTGATCCTTAGATTCTCCGCATCAGGAACTCTCATGTGCTCAACGGTGGCTCCTGCACCTGTCGCTCTGATTTGATCTTGGAGGTGATCTTCTTGAAGGGCGTATAGCAGGAAGTGAGCATCAAGCTTGTCTGGGTCTGCGCGGTAGGACATGAGGCGCTGACCCAGGAACACACCGTCCGCTTCCCTCAGCATCCCCACCTCACCCAGTGGGGCCTCTCGGGTCAGAATTACGTCGCCAGGGCGAGGCATTTGCCGTCGAGTCCAAGCGCGGTAGGTCTCTTCTGTGACGTATCGGACGGTCGCTAAGTCGATTACACCCGACTTGACGTTGGTAGTGCGGATCATCCGATAGGGCGTAGGACCTTCGACGACAGGAGCTGTCTTGTTCACACAGTCCACGATGGTTCCGCACACCTCGTAGAGCGGGACTTCAGGCCAGGGCTGCTTCATCAACAATCTCCCGGCGTACCTCACCCATCAAGGTCTGGACGTTCTCGCTAATTCTCAGTTCTAACTTGTGCGCTTCGGCAGTGAGGGTCTCTAACTCTTCGTTCAGTTCGCTTAGGCGCACGGTGAAGTCAAAGTCGTCTGCGGCGCGGGCTGTGACGCCCACATAACGGCCGGGGTTCAGGCTCCAGCTTTGTGCTGCGATCTCGCTCCGCGTGGCGATCTTGCAAAGGCCAGGCACGTCTCGGTATGTCAGGTCAGGGAATGTCTCCTCAAACTGCTCGCGTGTGCTGTGGATAAATTCGGGTTCCTCGCCGCGATACAGGTTGGCGATATTGGCGATGAATTCCACCTGTTCGTCGCTGAGTTCGCGAATAGCACGGGTGATTTGGGTGTAGATCTTGCGAGCGTCGATGAAGAGCACCTGATCTTCCCGTGGAGTGCCATTCTTGCGTTTGTCGAAGAACCACACTGTGGCAGGCAGGGTCACGGTGTAGAAGAGGTTGCTGCTGGTGGCCAGCATGATGTCGACGCTGCCGGACTCAATGAGTTTCTGGCGGATGTCCTGTTCGGTGCCTCGGGCGTCGCTGGCGCTGTTGGCCATGACGACCCCGGCGCGGCCTCGGTCATTCAGGCTGCTGTGGATGTACTGCATCCACAGGTAGTTGGCGTTGTCGGACTTGGGGATGCCGAAAGGCAGTCGGGGGTCGGTGCCGATGCGTTCCTTGTCGACGCCGCTGACGTTGAAAGGGGGGTTGGCGAGGGCGAAGTCGAACTTGCCTTTGATGGTGTGCGGATCTTCGTAGAAGGTATTGGCCTGCCGGATGTCGCCGCTGAGTCCGTGAACGGCGAGGTTCATGCGGGCCAGTTTGACGGTCTCGGCAGTTTTCTCCTGGCCGTACACGCTGATTTCCGTGGTGGGGTTGCGGCGGTGCTCTTCGATGAAGCGTGCGCTCTGTACGAACATCCCGCCTGAGCCGCAGGCAGGATCGTAGATGCGGCCGTGGAAGGGTTCCATGATCTCGACCATCAGTTTGACGAGGCTGGTGGGGGTGTAGAATTCGCCGCCTTTGCCGCCTTCGTCGCGGGCGAACTTGCCGAGGAAGTACTCGTAGATCTTGCCGAAGGCGTCGCCTTCGAGGTCGTGCATGATTTCGCTGAAGTTGAATGCTTTCAGCAGTGAGGCGAGGATGGTGTTGTCGAGGCGGTTGTACAGCTTGGGCAGGACGCCGCGCAGGTCCTCGTTGTCGTCCTCGATGGCGCGCATGGCGTCGTT
Organism: Deinococcus depolymerans; assembly: GCF_039522025.1. Classification (NCBI taxonomy): domain Bacteria; kingdom Thermotogati; phylum Deinococcota; class Deinococci; order Deinococcales; family Deinococcaceae; genus Deinococcus; species Deinococcus depolymerans. The sequence goes on from NZ_BAAADB010000023.1 coordinate 67,385, forward strand.
GACGGCCTGGCCGAGGTTGGTGCCTTCGGGCAGGTTCAGCAGGTAGGAGTACCGGGCGTTGTCGGGAACGTACAGGACGCCGGCCGCCTGGTAGTCGTCTTTGGTGGTGCCGCTGCGGCGACTGGCGGCCGTCAGGGTGGGTTGTGCGGCGGTGAAGCGGTAGTCGGCGTAGGCCAGGAAGATCAGCCCGAGTACGGGGGTGCTGTACTCGTGGCTGCGGAGTTTGCTGTTGGCGCGGAGGTTGTCGGCGGCGGCCCAGAGGCGGCGTTCGATTTCGGTGGTGTTGGCGGGCATGTGGTTGACCTCCTGGAGTCGTGTGGGCTCAGGATAGAGGGCTGGGGTGTCATCTGCCGTCGCAGGTGCGGTGGGCTGGCCGCGACATGGATTGGTGTGTGAGCGGTCAGGGGGTGTGAAGCTGCGGGAGTGCGCCGCAGGGGTGAGGTCTGTTCCTCACATGGCTCTTGGCGTGCGGTGGATGTCACTCCGCCCTGTGTGGCAGGAAAGGACAGGGGAGGCCCCAGCACGCTTTGCTGGGAACCTCCCTGGGTTGTTCTGTTCAGTCAGGCTGACAGTGGAACGGTGAGGCGTTGACTGGCGAGAGCACTGTGGGCGGCTGCTACTGCGGGTGTATAGGGCAACCTCTGCAGGTCTTCCAGCAGCTCTCTTAAGGTGGGGCGAGCTTTGGAAGACCAGCGGAGGTTGAGTCGCCCGGTGTGACCTCTGATGTGGGCGTTGTGGAGCTGTGCCAGTAGGGACTTCAGGCGTCCCTGGCTTTTCAGGGCGGCGCTGGGGACGCACTCTGGGGGGAGCTTGGCCCACAGCTGCGTTCGGCGTTTGTTGTTCAGCAGGGCGTGCGTATCGGGGTTCTCCGTTGTGGAGAGGAGAAGCTTGTGCAGTTCCCCTTCGGGAGTGACGCGCAGGTAGAAGTGCACGTGTGAGAGCGCGTACTCGTTGCGGCCGATCATGGTCCGGGTGAAAGCCGCCAGTTGCTCCGGCTGACTGTGGCTGTCCCAGTCCTTGAGGGCGGTGATCTTGGTGCTTATGCCCATGCCAGCCCCCAGGTGTGTGCGGCGACGCGGCTCATGCGTTCACGCTCCCGTTCAGGATCAGGCTGCGGGTGACTTGCAACCTCTGGAGTGCGGCGGCGCCGTCCATGTCATCCGGGAGGTGCGTCAGGATGGCTTCCGCCAGCGGGAGGCTCAGGCGGGCGGTGGTGAAGTCGTCGCCCTCGACGTGGCAGTCCACGCCTCGTTCCGCTCCGGAAAGTACCAGGTGGGTCATGATCCAGGGTTCGTACGCCTGCCAGGTCACCAGAGCGGCGTGCAGGTCAGTAGCGGCGATGAAGGCGTAACCGTCAATGTTGTGAATCTCGAATGGGTGGGTGGTGTTCATGGAGTCCTCCTTGGGCTGCTGGCGTTGCGCTGAACGTTCCAGCAGGGGTTCCGAAGTTGTTCTTCGGACTTGGCCGGGGGGCAGGGTAGGGGGGTGTCCCTACAACCCTGTCCGGCACGGTTGCGGCGCAACGGCCGTCATGAGTGGTGTGGGTGGGGGGCGTGTGTCAGACCTGTGGGGGGGCGTGACATGACTGACAACGTGACATCAGTTCAGGCTAGGGGGGGTAGAGAGTGTGTGGGAGGGGGGTGACATGACATGACAACGTGACATCAGATCAGGTCGAGGGCATTGAGGATCGGACGGATGTCATGCTTGTCAGTCATGTCACGTGCTCCCGCCGACATGACGGGTGACAGGGTTGGCGTTTCCGGGAGCTGGCCGGGCAGGTAGTAGGGCTTGCCGCGTCCCTCCTGAACCAGGAAGCCTCCCTCCAGCAGGTTGGTTAGGATGTTCTGCACGGCCGTGCGACTCTTCCGGAGTGCATCAGCGACGGTGGCGGCAGTGTGAAAACCTTTGCCGATCATGTCGAGGACTTCCTGCTGCGCTAGAGACAGGGCCTTCTGACCGTGCAGAGAGCTGGGTTCCCACCGCACGCCCTGCCGGGTCAGGGACAGTTCGCGTTCCTCCACATCCCGACCGGTCAGGTACAGGAGCGCCTCTCCTTGGCCCCTGGCGCGGGTCAGGATCATGCTGGCGTCCGCGTTACTCGTGAGGGCGGTACTCCCGAGGACCATGTCGAAGGGATCGCCGCCTTCCGCGTCGCCCTTCTTGGCGTGATGGATCAGCAGGATGGAGACGCCGTGATCGTGAGCCAGTGTCTGAAGGGGCTGCATGATGCGGGGGTAGTTGGCTGGAACTATGCCCGACACCACTGAAATGGGAGCGTCCGGGGCCTATCCCCGGACGTGTCAAAAGAGCTCCCACTCGAGAGTTTCGTCTGTCAGAACCCCGCCTGT